>NZ_VCBQ01000036.1:0-45421 GCF_006386455.1 Paracoccus sp. FO-3
CTTGCGCGGGGCGCGGGCCTTGCGGGCGGGCACGGTGACCGTCAACAGCTTCGGCGAGGGCGACGTCACCACCCCCTTCGGCGGCTACAAGCAATCGGGCTTCGGCGGCCGCGACAACAGCGTCCACGCCCACGACCAGTACACCCAGCTCAAGACAATCTGGATCGACCTCAACCAGCAAGACGAGAGCCTGGGCTAGCGCTCTCCCAAGCCACCCGCTGCTTGGGGACGGGTGGCTTGAAGTGACTGGGTGAAAAGCTTTTCAGGGATCCTGGTGCATCGAAAGAGGCTTGCCCAGGATCGGGAACTTCGGGGCTGCGGCGTCGCATATCGCCGCTCGCCCGGGCCCAGGCATATGCTTCCTGCTTCAGCGACTGGACGAACGAGCATGTTGCCCGCTATCAGTTGCGTCAGCGCAATCCGTGTCGGCCGGTCCGGCCCGGCCTGGGCGTCACCATCGACTGTTTCGGCGCCCCGGTCGCCAGCTTTTCGGGAAGGAAAGACCATGCTTCCAGCCGTGCTGACCTATGAGGCAAGCGTCCATGCGCTGAGCTGGCCGGGTGCGATAGACGCCCTGCGCCGTGGCCACCGGCTGCCGCGGCCCGAGCAGGGCGACCTGCTGCTCGGCTCGGGCGATGCCAGGCTGCTGAACCGGGCCGCCCGGATCGAGGGCCTCGGCTTCGCGATCAAGGGCGACAGCATCTTTCCCGGCAATGCCGCCAAGGGCCTGCCCACGGTGCATGGCGCGGTGCTGCTCTACGATCCCGATTGCGGCGCCGTGCGCGCCGTGATCGACAGCCAGCTGGTCACGCAGGTGAAGACCGTGGCCGACAGCTTGCTGGGCGCGCAATGCCTGGCGCGCCCGGACAGCCGGCACCTGCTGATCGTTGGCGCCGGCGCGGTGGCGGCGACGCTGGCGCGCGGCTATGACGCGGCCTTTCCCGGCATCGAGCGGATCTCGATCTGGTCGCGGCGGCCCGAGCAGGCCCAGGCGCTGGTCGCGACGCTGGGCGATCTGCGGGCCGAGGTCGCGGCCGTCGGGAACCTGCCCGAGGCCGTGGGCCAGGCCGACATCGTCTCGGCCGCCACCATGGCCCGGCAGCCGGTCCTGCTGGGCGAATGGGTGCGGCCGGGCACGCATGTCGACCTGATCGGGGCCTTCACGCCGGAGATGCGCGAGGCCGACGATGCCCTGATCGCCTCGGCCCTGGTCTACGTGGATTTCGTCGACACGGTCGTGGACCGGATCGGCGAGATCATGCAGCCGATCCTATCGAGCGCTATCAGCCGCGGCCATGTGCGGGGCGACCTCTACGATCTGGTGGCGGCGGACGGCTCCAGCCGCCGGTCCGATGACCAGGTCACGCTGTTCAAGAACGGCGGCGGCGCGCATCTGGACCTGATGATCGCCAGCTATGTCGTCGAGGCGGTCGAGGCGTCAAGGATCTGTTCCACGGATGGATAGGCCCGCGCCCCGGACGCGGATCTTGTGGCTTGTCATGCGTCCAGGTTTTCTTGGCAGGCCCGCCGGATGACCGAGCGACCCGAAGCGGTCGTCAAGGCAGCGGGCGAGTGACACGGCCCACAAACAGGGGCGAAGGGGATCGTCGTGGCCAAAGCCGAGCCGCTGGGAAGCCTTGTCGCGCGGATCGCGCGTTGGTTGCCCGGCCGCGTGATCGTCGCGGATGCCGCCATCGGTCGCACGCGGATCCGCGGCCTTTTCGACATTTCCGACCCCGAGCGCGCGCTGGACGCCGCCGTCCGCCCGACCGGCGGCCGGTTGCGCCGGGTCTCGGGTCTGTTGGCGGTCATCTCCAGCGTCTGAACTTTTTTCGGCAATCGACCGAGTGAATCGCCCGCCCGGTTGTCTTAGTCATAAGGTTGGGCAATGCCTACAACCACAACAAGAACGTAAGGCATGGCGCGGTTTATCACGCCCTGACCCCGCGGCACATGCGGAAGCTGTGGACGGACTACACCCTGCCGGGCGAATACTCCGATGGAACGGTGGGGGCGTGACGGTGAAAGGCCGCCATGGCACCTCGGGGACCGCGCGGATCGGCGGAGCGAGCCAGGACTACCGGATCCGGCAGGGCGGCCATGCGGTTGGGGACGCGCATGTCAGCTGCCGGATCGACGATCCGTGGCAGATGATGCTGAACGTCAACGATGTCTTCGACAAGCCCTATTATTCGGTGCTGGGCACGCCTACCGGCGGCAACTGGTATGGCGACCCGAGGAACGCCACGCTGACGCTGCGTGGACGGTTCTGACCTTGCCGGGTCGTCGCCGATCCGTTCGGCGATACCGCGCTGCAAGGCGCCGCCCGGTCGGGAAGGCTCAGCCTTCCGCTGACTCCCTTCGCGCTGGCCTTCTGCCGGCACCGGCTTGCAGGCGCCGGTCCGGTCCGCGCGGGTGGACGGGAAGGGCGGTGGAGATGGTGGAAACCGGCAAGGCGAAAGCCGCTTGCCGGCGGCTGCTCACCGGAGCTCTGTCCTGCCGGGAGCGGCTATTGCCGGGGGCTTTCCGGCGCGGCGGTTCGGGAAAGCTCTCGCGCCCGCTGCGCGGCGGCGGCGACGGCTTTCAGGCAAAGTTCCGGCAACGCGCCTTCTGCTTCGAAGACGGCCAGACCGGCCTCGGTCGTGCCCGCCTTGCTGGTCACGGCTTTCTTCAGCTCTTCCGCCGTCCGGGGATCGGCATGCATGAGTTCGGCCGCGCCGCGGAAGGTTTGGCGCACGAGCAGGTCGGCAAGCGCGGCATCCATGCCCGACGCCATGGCCGCTTCCATCATGGATTGCGCAAAGGCGAATATGTAGCCCGGCCCGCTGCCCGCGACCGCGGTTGCCGCATCGATCAGGGTTTCGTCCGAAAGCCAGCGGAACTGGCCGACGGCCTCGAACAGGGTCGCGACCATGCGCCGGTCGGCCTGGGTCAGCCCATCCGCGGCAACTCCGACGGTCATCGCCTGCCCGACAAGGGCGGGCAGGTTCGGCATGGTCCGCGCGATCCTTTCGCTGCCGAGCCGCGCTGCAAGCGCGTCCAACGTGACGCCCGCCATGATCGAGGCGATGGCGCCGGAGCGGATCACCGAAATCGCCAAGGGGGAGAGCTCGGCAAATTGCTGCGGTTTCACGCAGAGGATGCCGAGATCGAACCTGGCCTCCCCGAGCTTTGCAAAGTCCGGGTGCATCTCGACCGCCATGCCGGCGGGCAGAAGCGCCTTTGCCCGCTCGGGCGAAGGGTCGACGACGGTGATCCTCGCATCGGGGATCGCCCGCATCGCGGCGGAGGCGATCGCGCCACCCATGTTGCCGCAGCCGACGAACAGAAACCGTCTCATGTCCTGATCCTTTCTAGCCGCGCTGGGGATAAAGCCGGCGGTTGACCTCGTTCGAATAGCGCCGCAGGCAATATTGCTCGTTCAGGGTGCCGAGAACCCGGTGGTCCGCGTCCAGTACCGCGAGCGTATCGGCCTCGTGGCGGCCGAATGCCAGGATCGCCTCGCGCACCGTCTGGTCGGGCCGCAACCATGCCGATGTCTGGTGGGCGATGGAGGCAAGCGGCATCTGCGGGTCCAGCCCTTCGCCATAAAGTTCGCTGGTGATGCACAGCCCGGCATAGCGGCCGGCGTCGTCCACCATCGGCACCGCCTTGGTCGAGCCCGGCGGAAACCGGCGCCGGGCCTCTGCCAGCTTCATCGACGCCGGTGCCTCGGACGCGACGCGACGCATCATCTTTCCGACGCTGAGTTCGCGCACCCAGCCGATGTCCGCGGCCGACCGGATCGTTTCCCCCCGGATATGGAAACGCCAGGTGGAAAAGCTGAAGCCGAAGAACTGCCGCACGATTGCCGTGGCGATCAGCGCGGCAAACAGCACCGCAAGCGCCAGGGGCAGGCTCTTGGTCGTCTCGAGGGCAAGGAAGCACATCGCCAGGGGGGCGCCGATCACCGCCGTCGCCAGGGCGCACATGCCGACCACGGCAAAGACGACGATGGGCAGTTCCAGCCCGAATGCCATCAGCCAGGCGATGCCGAGGATCTTGCCCAGGATGGCCCCGAGCAGAAGCGACGCAAAGAACAGCCCGCCCCGGAAGCCCGACCCGATGGAGATGACCGAGGCGAGCGCCTTCAGCACGAAAAGCAGGACAAGGGCACCCAGCGTCAGGTTGCTGCCGAACACCACGTCCATCGCTCCATGGCCGGAGGACAGCACGCGCGGCGTCGCCAATGCCAGCAGGCCGACGCAAAGCCCGCCGACAACCGGCTGGCTCCATCCCGGCAGGACGCTTTTGCGGAACGTGTTCTCGGTCGCGGAGACGGCGCGCATGATCAGGATGCCGACCACGGCAGAGATGACGGCAAGCACCGCGATGGGGATGAAGGACGGTGCCGGGATCTGGCCGGCGAAATAAAGGTCCAGCCCGTGATGCCCGCCGACAAGGCGGGTGACGGCCGTCGCGGAAATCGCGGCGGCAAGGACGGGCAGAAGCGCGGCGACCGTATAGGAGGCCAGGACAAGCTCGAAGGCATAGAACGCCCCGGTCAGCGGCGCGTCGAAGGCGGCGGCAATCGCGCCCCCGGCACCGGCGGCGACCAGCTGGCGCAGGTCTTCCCGGCGCAGGCGAAGCTTTTGGCCGCCCCATGAGGCGAGGGCCGAAGCGGCCTGCGTATAGGCCGCCTCCATCCCGACCGAGGCGCCGAACCCGCTGGAAACCATGGTCTGCCCGGAAATGAACAGGCTGCCGGGCACGGCGATCTTGCCGCCGGTCACGGCATTGGCCTCGATCGGGTCGGCGACGCGCCGGAACCAGCGCTGGCCGATCAGATAGGACGCGCCGAGCAGGATACCGCCGGCCAGCGGGCCGGATAGGGCGCGCAAAGGGTTCACGCTTTCCGCGCCGCTGACCTCGCCGGCGGAATCGAAGATCAGGACGGCCATGAAGGTCACGGCTTCCTGCATCAGGACCACCGCGCCGCCGGCGACGATCCCGATCACGGCCGCGATCACCGTATAGGCGATCTCGCTGCGGCGGACCAGCGCGCGCAGGCGGAAGGGGGCGAGCAGGCGCCGCAACCGATGGCGCCTGCGATTGAATCCGGTTCGCCTTGCCACCGGCTTACTGCGAAATATACTCTTGGTAGAGTTGGTTGATCCGGGCGGTGCGGGCGCCGGGCTTCCCGTCCCCGATAGGGCGGCCGTCGATCATCGCGACCGGGGTGATCCCCCCAAGCGTGCCGGTGACGAAGGCCTCGTCCGCGGAATAGACCTCGGCCAGGGTGAAAGGCTTTTCGCGCACGGTGAAGCCCGCTTCGCGCCAGATATGGATCGCCTTTTTCCGGGTGATGCCGTTGAAGCAGGTCAGCCCTTCCGAGGTCCAAAGCTCGTCGCCCCGGAAGATGAAGAAATTGGTCGAGTTGCAGGAGGCCACGAAACCCCGGTCGTCGAGCATCAGCGCCTCGTCCGCGCCCATGTTGATCGCCTGGATGAGGGCCTGGATGAAATTCAGGCGGCTGTGCGAGTTCAGCCGCAGGTCGAACACGTCCGGCGTCGAGCAGCGGATGGTGGAGGTCATCAGCTTCAGCCCCTTCTTCTTCAGTTCGGGGTTCGGCTGCTTGTATTCGGCGACGATCACGATGGTCGCGCCGGCGACGACGAAGCGCGGATCCTGGTTCGGCGTCGACTTCAGCCCGCGCGAGATCATCAGCCGGATATGGACGCCGTCCTCCATCCCGTTGTGGCGCAGGCATTTCCAGACCTCCTCGACCAGGCCCTGCTTGGAAAGGCCGATGTCCAGCTGGATCGAACGCGCGCCTTCGAAGATGCGGTCCATATGCTCGTCGATGGCCAGAAGCTTGCCGTTGACCAGGCGGAGACCTTCCCACACGCCGTCGCCCAGGACGAAGCCCGCATCGAAGATCGACACCTTGGCCTCGTCGCGCTTGTAGAACTGGCCGTTGACATAGATCTCGACGGATTCGTTGCGCGGATCCTTGACATAGCTTTGCGACGAAGCGCTGCTCTGCGGAGTCATTTCAGTGTCCTTTGATATGTGGAAGCTCAGAAGGCGAATTCGCCGAAACGGCGCAGGAATTCCTGCGTGCGGGCTTGCCGCGGGTTTTTCAGAACCTCGTCCGGCGTGCCGACCTCGTGGAACACGCCGTCCGCCAGGAAGATGACCTTGGTCGCGAAATGATAGGCGAATCCAAGCTCATGCGTGACCAGAAGCATGGTGCGGCCTTCCTCGGCAAGGTGATTGATCACCCGCAGGACCTCGCCCACCAGCTCGGGGTCGAGCGAGGATGTCGGCTCGTCGAAAAGCAGGATCTCGGGTTTCATCGACAGGGCGCGGGCAATGGCCACGCGCTGCTGCTGGCCGCCGGAAAGGCGGCCGGGCCAGGCATCGACCTTTTCCGACAGGCCGACCTTGTCCAGTTCCTGCAGGGCGATTTCCCGCGCCTGCTCCCTCGCCATGCCCTTGACGGTGACAAGCCCCTCCATGACGTTCTGAAGCACGGTCATATGCGGGAAAAGGTTGAACTGCTGGAACACCATCCCGACGCGTTCGCGCACCGCGCACAGCTGGCGTTCCGGGTAGGTGACCTGGCCGTTCCTTTCGGTGCCGATGCGCTTGCCATCCAGCCAGATTTCGCCCTCGCTCAGCGTTTCCATGAAGTTCATGCAGCGCAGGAAGGTGGACTTGCCCGAGCCCGATCCGCCGATGATCGCGATGCGCTCTCCCGCTGCGACGGAAAAGTCGATGCCCCTGAGGACGTGGTGGTCGCCGAACCGCTTGTGCAGGCCCTTGATCTCGAGAATTGGCTTTTGCATGGGGTATCCTTTCCTTTGCTCAGGACGACCGCGCGAGGCGCTTTTCCAGACGCCCTGCCAGGAAGGTGCCGGGATAGATCAGCACGAAATAGATGAAGGCCACCGCCGTCAGGATCTCGAACGGGCGGTAATAGGTCGAGGACAGAAGCCGGCCCTGATACATCAGCTCGTGGACCGAGATGACCGAGGCGAGCGAGGACATCTTGGCGACCTCGATCATCCGGTTGGTGAAGGCGGGAAGCATCCTCTTGACCACCTGGGGCAGGATCACCCGCCGCATCGCCTGGGCATGGGTCATGCCGATGGCCTTGGCCCCCTCCATCTGGCCGCGATGGATCGACTTGATGCCGCCCCGGAAGATCTCGGCCGAATAGGCCGTCGTGTTCAGCGTCAGCCCCAGCAGGGCCGCGGTGAAGGGGGTCAGCTGCACGCCGATCAGGATCGGGAAGGCGTAGAAGAACCAGATCAGCTGGATCAGCACCGGCGTGTCGCGGAACAGCTCGACATAGACCAGGCTCGGGATCGAGAGCCAGCGGCGCGACGACAGCCGGGCCTGCGAGATCAGGAAGCCGCCGATCAGCCCCAGCGCGATCGAGGGCAGCCAGATCTGGATCGTCACCCAAAGCCCGCGGGCAAGCACGGGCCAGTTGTCCAGGACGACGCTGAAATCGGGGGAATAATTCATCATCGGCCTCTTACTGATAGGCGGTCAGCCGGGCCTCGGCGAGGCGCGCGAGCTGGCTGGCGGTGACCAGCAGGACCAGATACATCAGCGCGATGGTCGTATAGACTTCGAGGGGCCGGAAGGTTTCGGCATTCACCATCATCGCCTGATAGAGCAGGTCCGCATAGGCGAGGGTCGAGGCCAGCGCCGTGGTCTTCAGCAATTCGAAGCTGCGCTCGATGAAGGGCGGGACCATGCGCGAAATCGCCTGCGGCACGATTATGCGCCGCATCAGCGCGGCATGGGTCATGCCAAGCGCGCGGGCGCCCTCCCACTGGCCGCGCTCGATCGAGACGATGCCGCCCCGGAACACCTCGGCATAGAAGGCGCCGGACTGCGTCGACAGCGCCAGGACGGCCGCGACATAGGGATCGAGGCTGACGGACAGAAGCACCGGCAGCGCATAGAAGAACCAGAAGAAATGCACGATCGGCGGCGTATTGCGGTAGAACTCGATGAAGATCGCCGCGGGCCAGGAAAGCCATTTGCGCGGCGAAAGCCGCATCAGCACCAGCACCAGGCCGACGACGACGCCCAGAAGGATCGACACGATCGCGATCTTGATCGTATTCAGGAAACCGATCGCAAGCATGTCGAAACGGGCAATGACCGGGCCGAAGTCCCAGGAATAGTCCATCTGACATCTTTCGCTTGGGGGGAAGAAGGCCGGCGCGCCCGGCCACGGGACCAGGCGGCGGGCCGTCCGGGGTGGTCTACCAGCTCTCTTTCACGAGGCCCGGAATGCCGGTCGGGTCGATGTTCTTGCTTTCCAGATAGGCGCTGAAGATCTGGTCCGGCACGCCTTCTTCATAGAATTTGGCGAAGGTTTCCCCGACCCAGGTCCTGAAGCTGTCGTCGCTTGCCTTGCGCATCCCGGCCGAGGTGGCGACAGGATCGACCGGCGTGGGCAGCACGACCTTGCCCATCTTCAGCCGCGAATATTGCACAACAAGCGCCGGATGGAACTGCACCACCGCGTCCACGCGGCCGGCGGCGAAGGCGGCGATCGCCTCGTCATTCGAGGAGAAGCGGTTGATCGCCGCACTCTTCATCATCTCGGTCACGTTGCGGTCGAGCGAGGTGCCCAGGGTCACGCCCAGCTTGGTTTCCGGCGTGTCGAGGTCGGCCCAGCTTGCGACGGCGGAATCCTCGGGGACGAGTGCCCCCATGGCATAGTAGAACAGCGGCTGATCCGGGAAATCGACGGCGTTCCGACGCTCTTCGGTGGGGTCGAGGACGAACATGATGTCGAACTGGTTGGCCTGCAGCCCCGCGACGGCATTGGCCCAGCTCGTCTCCACCGGGACCATCTCGACGCCCAGCTCCTGCGCCATGCGCTCGCCCATGGCGATGCCGACGCCGGTCCATTTCTCCGTCATCGGATCCTTGAAGAACCAGGGCTCGGCCGAGGTCACGCCGATGCGCAGCTTGCCGCTGGCCTTGACCTGCGAAAGCGTATCGTTGTCCGCCGCAAAGGCGCGCGCATAGGGCAGGCAGGACGCAGCCGCCCCTGCGATCAGGAACATCCGTCGTTTCATTTCGTTCTCCCGTTGGGTGATGTTTGCCGCCTTTGCTCGTCGAGGGACTCGACGAAGGCCTTGGTCTTGTCGAGACCGCGCCGCATGTGGCTGTGGATCTCGTTCTTCATCGCCTCGAGGCTGTCACCGCAGGCGAGGCGAATATAGTCGTCATGGCTTTCGCGGAGCGGCCCGGTGATGCCATGGGCGCGGTGATGCGCCGCCCAGTAAAGTTGCAGCCGGCCGCGAACCGCATCCCAGCTGCTGAGCAGCAGCTTGTTGCCGCACCATTCATAGGCCAGCCCGTGCAGGTCGAGTTCGGCGTCGATCGCCCGGACATCGTCGCGGGCATCGATCGCCTCCAGCAGCTTGCGGTGGCGTTCGGCCATCTCGTCCCGGAAGGCCGCATCGCGCCGGTCCCAGGCCTGTTCGAAGGCAAAGATTTCCAGACAGATCCGCATCGAATAGATGTCGTTGATGTCGGCGGTCGACAAATCCAGCACGCGCGTGCCGGTATAGGGGACGGTGACGAGCAGGCCCTGGTCGATGAGGTGCCGCATCGCCTCGCGCATGGGCCCGCGGCTGACGCCGAAACGCAGCGCCAGCGCCGTCTCGGTGACTGGCTCTCCGGGCGCGAATTCACCGGACAGGATCGCCGACCGCAGCATGGCCACCAGCTGGGCCCCCATCGTTTCACGTCTTATCGACTGCGCAGCCATGGTTCCCGTCCCGCTGTCCGAATCCCTGATTGCAGATTGTCTACAATGAAAGCGTGAGTCGGAGGAGCAGAAAATGCGACCGGCATCGCAGACGGATGTCTTGTCGTTGTTTGTCATGGATATTTTTATGTATTTCCTGGTGGAATGATGGCGGTGGAGGCCGCTTCAGGGACAGGGTCGCCAAGGGGAAGGGGCATCGGTGGCTGGTCGCGGGCCTTTGATTCGATGCGGAGACGCGGGCGTTCGGGCCGAGGTTTCTGGAAGCCGTGCCGGCATCGCTGTTTCAAGCAACGGCACAATCCCTGCCGGCCCCCGGATGAGGCCGGCAAGGCCATGTCTCCTTTCACGATTCGCCGGTTGCTGCTTACGCTGTTCGGCCTGCGTGGTCTTTAGGGTCAAAACCCTTCCAGAAGACACCTGGCCTTGTCTGGGATGATTACAATTTGAAATCAATACGATAGATTTCATACACCCGTAAGATAACTTCGCGGACAAACGTTAAATTTGACACGCGTAAAATATATGGCTAGCGTCCCCTGAGCCGCCATAGGGGGAGGAGCTTCGGCGGACGGCCGGGACTTGCCGGCACCATCTCCTCGAAATCGAGATCCTGGGAGGACTCCATGACCTTCAAGAAAGCGCTTTCGGCGCTGTTGACGACTGTTGCCTGCGGGCTGGGCGGGGCGGCCCATGCCGATGGCATCGGCGCCTCGCTGCTGACCCAGCAGCATCCGTTCTACATCGAGCTTGCCGATGCGATGAAAGCCCAGGCGGAAGCCAGGGGCGTGCCGCTGGAAATCAGCATCGCCAACCAGGATCTGAACAAGCAGCTGGCCGATGTCGAGGATTTCATCGTCAAGGGCGTCGATGTCATCGTGATCTCGCCGGTGGACAGCCAGGGGGTGATGGCTGCCATCGCCAAGGCGGATGCGGCGGGGATCAAGGTCGTCACGGTCGACGTGCCCGCCGCCGATGCCAAGGTGACGTCGCATATCGGCACGGACAACTACACCAGCGGCGTGAAGGCCGGCGAGCTGATGGCCGAGGTTCTGGGCGGCAAGGGCAAGGTCGCGATCATCGACTATCCGACCGTGCAATCGGTCGTCGCGCGGGTCGAGGGCTTCAGGAAGGCGTTGGAGGCCCATCCCGAAATCGAGATCGTCGCCCAGCAGACCGGCATCACGCGGGCCGAGGCACTGGCTGTCGCGCAGAACATGCTCCAGGCCAATCCCGACATCTCGGGCATCTTCGGCTTCGGCGACGATGCTGCGCTGGCCGCCGCCGTCGCGGTGAAGTCGGCGGGCCTTCAGGACCAGGTCAAGGTGATCGGCTTCGACGGCATGGAAGAGGCCCGCAACGCGGTCGACACCAACCCGGTGATGGCCGGTGTCATCCAGCAGTTCCCCGACCAGATGGGCAAGACCGCGGTGGATACCGCCGCGATGGTGATCGAAGGCCAGGACGTGCCGGCCGAGCAGCCCATCGTCCCAGGCGTCTACGTCAAGAAGTGACCGCTGCGCCGCAGGGCTTCGGCGATGCCTTGCGGCGTGACCACGGGGGGAGTTGAACGGATGAACCAGCCAGCGGAATTCGTGCTGTCCTTGCGCGATATCAGGAAGAGCTTCGGCCCCGTCGAGGCGCTGAAATCCATGCGGCTGGATGTCCGGCCGGGCCGCGTGCATACCATCCTGGGCGAGAACGGTGCCGGCAAGTCGACCTTGATGAAGATCCTGGTCGGCGTGCATCCGCCTTCGGGTGGCGAGATGATGCTCGACGGCCGAGCCTATGCGCCGCAAAGCCCGAAAGACGCTGCCGCCCAGGGGCTGGCGATCGTCTTTCAGGAACTCAGCCTGTGCAACAACCTCAGCGTCGCCGAGAACATCATGGCGACGCATGAACCGGCGCGCTTCGGCTTCATCAACGACCGGACGCTGCGGGCGAATGCCAGGGCGCTGGTGCGCGAGCTTGGCCTGCCCGTGGACGTCACCGCAAAGGTCGGGCGGCTGTCCATCGCGCAGCGCCAGCTTGTCGAGATCGCCAAGGGGCTCAGCCGGCCCGCCAAGGTGCTGATCCTGGACGAGCCGACCTCGTCGCTGTCGGATTCCGAGGCCGAGATCCTGTTCCGCATCATCGACCGGCTCAAGGCGCGGGGCACGGCCATCATCTACATCTCGCACCGCATGGAAGAGATCATGCGCCTGTCCGACGACATCACCGTCATCCGCGACGGCGCCTATGTCGCGACACGCGCGCGCGACGAGACCTGCATCGAGGAGCTGATCGCGCTGATGGTCGGCCGAAGGATGGACGAGATCTATCCGCCGCGGCTTTCGCCCGTGCCCGGTGCGGATATGCCGCCGATGATTGCCGTGCGGGGCCTGTCCTGCGCGGGCCGGTTCCGGGATGTCGGCTTCGAGGTCCGGCCGGGCGAGATCCTCGGCTTCTTCGGCCTGATCGGCTCGGGCCGCTCGGACGTGATGAATGCGCTGTTCGGCATGCGCCAGGCGAGCGGCGAGATCCGCATCGACGGCAAGCCAGCCAGGCTGCGCAATCCCGCAGACGCCATCGCCGCCGGGATCGGCTTCGTGACCGAGAACCGCAAGGAGGAAGGGCTGGCCCTGGGCGCCCCGGTGCGCTCGAACATCTCGATGGCGGCGCTGGACGGCTTTGCGGGAAAGGGCGGTTTCCTGCGCTTCGGCAGCGAACGCCGCGCGGCCGGGGCAGAGGTGCAGCGCCTGGGGGTCCGCACCAATTCGCTTGAAACGCTTGCGGGCAAGCTGTCCGGCGGCAACCAGCAAAAGATCGTGCTGGCGAAATGGCTGCTGACCCGCCCGCGCGTCCTGATCCTGGACGAGCCGACGCGCGGCGTCGATGTCGGCGCGAAATTCGAGATCTATCGCATCATCCGCGAACTTGCCGCCGAGGGGACCGCGATCCTGCTGGTCTCCTCGGAACTGCCCGAGGTGCTTGGGCTGGCGGATCGCATCGCCATCATGGCCGAGGGGGAGTTGAGGGCCACCTTGGCCCGCCGCGACCTGACGCCCGAGCTTGTCATGGCCCATGCAACGGGAACGCATCAATGACCCAGACAACCGACACGACCCTTAGCGCCGGGCGAGAGCAGCTGCGCGCCGCCTTGCATCAATACGGGGGCATCCTCGTCTCGCTTATCCTGCTTTGCGTGATCTTCACCGTCCTGAACGAGCGGTTCATGACGGTCGCCAACCTGACGAACATCCTGCAGCAGGTGGCGGTGGTCGCCATCGCCGCCTTCGGCATGACCTGGGTCATCCTGCTGGGCGAGATCGACCTGTCCATCGGCTCGATCATCGCGGTGGCGGGCATGGCGGGCGCGCAGGCGCTGGCCTTTGGCTGGGGCTTTGCCCCCGCGCTGCTGTTCACGCTTCTGGCCGGCGCGGCGATGGGGCTGGTGAACGGCGTGCTGACCGCCCGGCTGATGCTGCCGTCGTTCATCGTCACGGTGGCGACGATGGGCATCTATCGCGGCTTGGTCAGCCTGCCGACCAACGGCGCGCCGGCGATGATCTCGGACCCGGCCTGGACGGCGATCGGCAGCGACAGCTGGCTCGGCCTGCCGATCATCATCTGGATCGTCGTGGCGCTGTTCCTGTTCAACCATGTCCTGCTGTCGCGCACGACCTTCGGCCGGCGCGCCTATCTGACCGGCGGCAACCGCGAGGCGGCGCTTTATTCCGGCATCAAGGTGGACCGGCTGAAGATCGCCATCTTCACCCTCTCGGGCGTGATGGCGGCGGTGTCGGGGATCCTGCTGTCCTCGCGCCTCTATTCGGCGCAGACCAATGCCGGGATGAGCTACGAACTCGACGCCATCGCCGCGGCGGTGCTGGGCGGCACCAGCCTGGCGGGCGGCGTCGGCACCATGGTCGGCACGCTGATCGGCGCGCTGATCATCGGGGTGATGAACAACGGCATGAACATGCTGTCGGTGCCCTATTTCTACCAGCTCATCGTCAAGGGCCTCGTGATCCTGATCGCGGTCTGGCTGGACGTGCGCGCCAAGCAGAAGCGGGGTTGAGCATGAACAAGGTTCTGACCATCGGCGAGGTTCTCGTCGAGATCGTGGCGACCACCCGCGGCAACGGCTTTCTTGCGGCGCAGCCGCTGGTCGGCCCTTTCCCCTCGGGCGCGCCCGCCATCTTCATCGACCAGGTCGGCAAGCTGGGAACGCCTTGCGCCATCATCTCGCGCGTGGGCGACGACGATTTCGGCCGGGTGAACCTTGAAAGGCTGCGGGCCGACGGGGTGGATGTCTCGGGCATCGAGATCGCGGCGGGCGAAAGCACCGGCAGCGCCTTCGTCCGCTACCGCGAGGATGGCAGCCGCGCCTTTGTCTACAACATCCGCCACGCCGCCTGCGGCAAGCTGCGGCCGACCGCGGCATCCGAGGCGCTGATCGAAAGCTGCACCCACCTGCATGTCATGGGCTCGGCCTTCTCGGCGCCGGAGCTGGGCGGGATGGTGATGGACGCGGCGCGGCGCATCAAGGCGCGCGGCGGCACCATCTCGTTCGACCCGAACCTGCGGCCGGAACTGCTGGACGCGCCCGGCATGCGCGCGGCGCTGGATGCGGTGCTGGCGATGACCGACCTGTTCATGCCCTCGGGCGAGGAGCTGTTCCTGTTCGATGCGGGTCGGGATGAGCCGGTGGTGATCGCCGCCCTGCTGGATCGCGGCATCCGCACCGTGGTCGTCAAGCGCGGCGCGGGCGGCGCCAGCCTGTTCCAGCGCGGCCTGCGCGTCGATGCCAAGCCGCTGGCGGTCGAGGAGGTCGATCCCACGGGGGCCGGCGACACCTTCGGCGGCGCCTTCCTCAGCCTGTGGCTGGCCGGGTCCGACCCGGCCGAGGCGCTGCGCCTGGCCAATGCCGCGGGCGCGCGCGCCGTGACCCGGCTGGGGCCGATGGAGGGCACCTCGACCCGCGCGGAACTGGACGCGCTGCTTTCGGAACAAAAAGGCTGAAGTATGACCTATAATCCTCTGAAATCTATCGCGGAATGGCGCGACGGTCACGGCCCCTCGGGCATCCCTTCGATCTGCACCGCGCATCCCATGGCGATCGAGGCGGCGATGCGCTGCACCCTGCCGACCCCCCTGCCGCTGCTGATCGAGGCGACCTGCAACCAGGTCAACCAGGACGGCGGCTATACCGGCATGACCCCCGCCGATTTCCGCCGCTTCGTGGAAAGGATCGCGGCGCGCACGGGCTTCCCGCCGGAGCGGCTGATCCTGGGCGGCGACCATCTGGGCCCGAACCCGTGGAAAGGCCTGCCCGCCGACCAGGCGATGGAGAGGGCCGAGGTGATGATCCGCGCCTTTGCCGCGGCTGGCTTCACCAAGCTGCACCTGGACTGTTCCATGGGCTGCGCCGGCGAGCCGGTGGCGCTGGACGATGCCGAAACCGCGACCCGCGCGGCGCGGCTGGCGGCGGCGGCCGAGGCGGCGCGACCCCAAGGCGGCGTTGCCCCGGTCTATATCATCGGCACCGAGGTTCCGATCCCCGGCGGCGCGATGGAGGAAATCGAGGGGTTGGAGCTGACCAGCCCCGATGCCGCCCTGACCACCTTCGAGGTGCATCGGCGGGCCTTCGCGGATGCGGGCCAGCAGGACGCCTTCGCCCGCGTCATCGGCCTGGTGGTGCAGCCGGGGGTCGAGTTCGGCAATCACAACGTCATCGACTATGACCCCGCGGCGGCGCGCGACCTGTCCGCCGCGCTGGCGCAAATGCCCGGCACGGTCTTCGAGGCGCATTCGACCGACTACCAGACCCGCGATGCGCTGGCCGCCCTGGTCCGCGACGGTTTCGCCATCCTCAAGGTCGGGCCGGGCCTGACCTTCGTGCTGCGCGAGGCGCTTTACGGTCTGGATGCCATTGCCGGGGAACTGTTCCCCGGCCGGCGCCGGCGGACCCTGCGCCAGGCCATGGAGGCGGTGATGCTGGAGGCGCCCGGCAACTGGGACCGCTACTATCACGGCACCGATGCCGAGCGCGCCTTGCAGCGGCATTTCTCCTACAGCGACCGCATCCGCTATTACTGGCCGCAGCCTGCCGCCGAGCAGGCGGTGGACGAGCTTTTCGCGCTGCTGGACGGGGTGGACCTGCCCGAGACGCTGGTCGCGCAATATCTGGGCGGGCTTTATCCCGCGGTCCGGGCCGGCCGCCTGCGGCCTCGCGCCAGAGATCTGGCGCTGGCGGCGGTCGAGCGGCTGGCGCAGGATTATGTGGCGGCCTGCTGTTCCTGAACGGCCCCGCCGCCGTGCAAGGGCTGGGATCTTCCCGGCCCTTCGCCGTTCCCGACCATGCTGCACCAGGGATCGCGGCTATTGACCCTCGCCGTTTCGCGGCTGATATTGTCAAGATAAGTCTTTACGCGAGACAAGATATTGCTTTCGGATTTCCAACCGAAAGGGGAGGCGGCATGGAAGAGCAGAAGATCAGGAATATGGAAGAGTTTTCGGCGGTCAGCGGCATCTCGCGGCCGACGATCTCGAAATATTTCAACGACCCGTCCAGCGTCCGCCGTTCGACCCGAGAGCGGATCGAAGAGGCTATCGCCCGCTACGGCTATCGGCCGAACCTGTTCGCCATCAACCAGAACCGCAAGTTCACCAAGAACATCGGCATCATCGTCCCGCATATCGTCGATCCCTTCTATGCCGAGATCGTCCGCCAGATCGAGACGCGCTGCGTCGAGGCGGGCTATTGGGCCATCGTCCTGGGCTCGCACGGCGATGCCGAGCGCGAGCTGAGCGCCATCGAGATGCTCTATTCCCTGCGCATCGCCGGGGCGATCATCGCGCCCCTGGGGGACACGTCAGTCTCGGACCGCATCCGGCAGCTTGCGGCGGACATTCCCACGGTGATCTTCGACAACCACATGAACGGGGACGAGATTTTCGTCGGCACCGACAATTTCCAAAGCGTCGGCCTGATGGTCGACTACCTGTGCCGCAGCGGCGAGCCGCCCTGTTTCCTGGACATGCCCGCCGTCAATACCAATGCCCGCGAACGCCGCGAAGCCTATGTCCGCGCCATGGAGGAGCAGGGTTTCGAGCCGCATGTGATCCCGGCCGAATCGGCCGGCTGGGACTTCGAGGAACTGGGCTACAATGCCGGGCTGCGCCTGCTGCCCACGCATCAGCTGCCGACGAATACCGTGCTTTGCGCCAACGACCGCATGGCGATTGGGCTGATCGCGGCGGCCTTTGAAAAGGGGCTGCGGGTCGGGCGCGGTGCCGCCACGGCGCTGCGCGTGGCCGGCCATGACGACCACCCGATGGCCCGCTTTACCGCGCCGGCCCTGACCACGGTGGCGCAAGATTATGTTTCCATTGCGGAAAACAGCGTCTCGACGCTTTTCGGCATGATCGAGGACGGGGTGCGCCCGTCCAGCCCGCTGCGCCGGTTGGAGGGCAGGCTGATCCTGCGTGCCTCGGCCTGATTATTGGTTCGCGACTTCTAAAAAATTTTCGCGCGTAAAAATATTGATTGACCCATTCGGTGGAAATCCGTAGCTTCCTTGGCAACAGCTTCACCGAGGGAGGACAAGGATGAAACTGAAGACGGCGTTGCTGGCCGCGACGGCGATCGCCCTGACGGGCGCCGCGCAGGCCGAGGAACTGACCATCGCCACCGTGAACAACGGCGACATGATCATCATGCAGAAACTGGCCCCCGAATGGGAAAAGGCCACCGGGCACAAGATCAACTGGGTGATCCTGGAAGAGAATGTGTTGCGCCAGCGGGTGACGACCGACATCGCCACCAAGGGCGGACAATTCGACATCATGACCGTCGGCTCCTACGAGGCGCCGATCTGGGGCAAGCAGGGCTGGCTGATGCCGCTCGACGACCTGGGCGAGGATTACGACTACGGCGACCTGATCCCCTCGGTCGCGGCCGGGCTTTCGGCCGATGGCAAGCTGGTCGCGGCGCCGTTCTATGCCGAAAGCTCGTTCACCATGTATCGCAAGGATCTGTTCGAGGCGGCGGGGCTGATAATGCCCGAGCAGCCGACCTATGACCAGATCGGCGAGTTTGCCGAAAAGCTGACCGACAAGTCGAAGGAGCAATACGGCATCTGCCTGCGCGGCAAGCCGGGCTGGGGCGAGAACATGGCCTTCCTGGGCACCTTGGTGAACACCCATGGCGGGCAATGGTTCGACATGGACTGGCAGCCGCAGATCGACAGCCAGCCCTGGCAGCAGGCCATCACCTATTACGTCGACCTGATGACCAAATACGGGCCCCCCGGCGCGGTCAGCAACGGCTTCAACGAGAACCAGGCGCTGTTCCAGACCGGCAAATGCGCGATCTGGATCGACGCCACTTCGGCCGCGGGCCGGGTCTACGACCCCAAGCAAAGCGAGGTCGCCGACAAGATCGCCTTCGCCCCCGCGCCGCAGGCAGTCACCCCGGCGGGTTCGGCCTGGTTCTGGGCCTGGTCGCTGGCCATCCCCTCCAGCTCGACCAAGGCCGACGTGGCCAAGTCCTTCATCGCCTGGGCGACCTCGAAGGATTACGTGAAGCTGGTCGGCGAAAACGAGGGCTGGGTCGCCGTGCCGCCGGGCACGCGGCTGTCGACCTACGCGCTGCCCGAATATCAAGAAGCCGCGCCCTTCGCCGCGACCGTGCTGGCCTCGATCGAGGCGGCAGATCCGGCCAAGCCCACCAAGGATCCGGTGCCCTATACCGGCATCCAATATGTGACGATCCCCGAGTTCCAGGGCATCGGCACGGTCGTCGGCCAGCAGATCTCGGCCGCGCTGGCCGGGCAGACGAGCGTCGAAGCGGCCCTGAAGGCCGCCCAGGACTACGCGGCGCGCGAGATGACCCGCGCCGGCTACCCCAAGTAAAGGGCTCCTCCCTGGAGGGGGGCGGAGCGGCAAGCTCCGCCCTTTTCGAGAGCGGCCGATACCCGTCCGCACGCGCCGATCATCTTTCATTGGAGACACGCATGGCCACCGCGCATTCGCGCGCGCTTGCGCGCCTGATGGTCTCGCCCTCGGTCATCCTGCTGCTCTTGTGGATGATCGTGCCCCTGGGCATGACCGTTTATTTCAGCTTCCTGCGCTACAACCTGCTCATGCCCGGCATGGAGACCTGGGCGGGTTTCGACAATTACTATTACTTCGCGACGCAGCCCTCGTTCTGGATCGCGCTGAAGAACACGCTGTATCTGGTCCTTGGCGTACTTTCGATCACCGTGATCGGCGGCATTGCCCTGGCCTTGCTGCTGAACCAGCCCTTCTGGGGGCAGGGCATCGTCCGGGTCATGGTCATCGCGCCCTTCTTCGTCATGCCCACGGTCTCGGCGCTGGTGTGGAAGAACTTCTTCATGAACCCGGTCAACGGCATGTTCGCGCATCTGGCCAAGGCGCTGGGGTTCGCGCCGCTGGATTTCCTGTCGCAGGCGCCGCTGGCCTCGATCATCCTGATCGTTTCCTGGAGCTGGCTGCCCTTTGCCACGCTGATCCTGCTGACCGCGCTGCAGTCGCTCGACAGCGAGCAGATGGAGGCGGCCGAGATGGACGGCGCCGGCTGGCTTTCGCGCTTTCGCTACCTGACGCTGCCGCATCTGACGCGCTCGATCACCGTGGTGGTGCTGATCCAGACCATCTTCCTGTTGTCGATCTTTGCCGAGATCCTGGTCACGACCAACGGCGGCCCCGGCGTTGCATCGACCAACCTGCCGTTCCTGGTCTATTCGCAATCGCTTCTGTCCTTCGACGTGGGCGGCGGCTCGGCCGGGGGCATCATCGCGGTCATCCTGGCCAATATCGTCGCGATCTTCCTGATGCGGATGATCGGCAAGAACCTGGACGCATGAGGAAGCCATGGCACGCAAGACTTCCCCCACCCAACGGGCCGTGGTCACTGTGGCGGCATGGACCATCGGCTTCCTGATCTTCCTGCCGATCCTGTGGACGGTGATCCTCAGCTTCAAGTCGGAAACCGATGCGATCCGCACGCCCTTGCAGGTGCTGTCGGCGCCCTGGACAACGGCCAGCTATGCCGAGGTGCAGGCCCGCTCGAACTACGGCGCGCATTTCATGAACTCGGTCATCATCTCGGTCGGCTCGACGGTGCTGGCGCTGATCGTCGCCATTCCGGCCGCCTGGGCCATGGCCTTCCAGCCCGGCCGGCGGACCAAGGACCTGCTGATGTGGATGCTGTCGACCAAGATGATGCCGGCCGTGGGCGTCTTGATCCCGATCTACCTGATGTTCCGCGACTTCGGCCTGCTGGATACGCGGATCGGGCTGACGGTGGTGATGACGCTGATCAACCTGCCGATCGTGGTCTGGATGCTCTACACCTATTTCCGCGAGATCCCGTCCGAGATCCTCGAGGCGGCACGGATGGACGGCGCCAGCCTTGGCAAGGAAATCCTTTACGTGCTGACGCCGATGGCGGTGCCTGGCATCGCCTCGACCTTGCTGCTGAACGTCATCCTGGCCTGGAACGAGGCGTTCTGGACCCTGCAGCTGACCACCTCGAAAGCGGCGCCGCTGACGGCCTTCATCGCCAGCTATTCCTCGCCCGAGGGGCTGTTCTACGCGAAACTCTCGGCGGCCTCGACCATGGCCATCGCCCCGATCCTGATCCTTGGCTGGTTCAGCCAGAAGCAACTGGTCCGCGGCCTGACATTCGGCGCGGTGAAGTGAGGTAAACCCAATGGGACAGATTACGCTCAACAAGGTCCGCAAGGCCTTCGGCGAGGCCGAGGTCATTCCCGGCATCGACCTGCAGATCAACCACGGCGAGTTCGTCGTCTTCGTCGGCCCTTCGGGCTGCGGCAAGTCCACGCTGCTGCGGCTGATCGCCGGGCTCGAGGACATCAGCTCCGGCCAGATCGTCATCGACGGGAAAGAGGCCAGCAACGCCCCTCCGGGCGAGCGCGGGCTGGCGATGGTGTTCCAGTCCTATGCGCTCTACCCGCATATGTCGGTCAGGAAGAACATCGCCTTTCCGCTGAAGATGGCCGGCATGCCGCCGGCCGAGCAGGACCGCCGCGTCGAGGATGCGGCGCGCATCCTGAACCTGTCGAACTATCTCAACCGTCGTCCGGGCCAGCTTTCCGGCGGCCAGCGCCAGCGCGTCGCCATCGGCCGCGCCATCGTGCGCGAACCGGCGGCGTTTCTCTTTGACGAGCCGCTGTCGAACCTGGATGCCGCGCTGCGCGTGACCATGCGGCACGAGATCACCGAGCTGCACCAGAAGCTCAAGACGACGATGATCTACGTCACCCATGACCAGGTCGAGGCCATGACCATGGCCGACAAGATCGTCGTGCTGCACGCCGGACGCATCGAGCAGGTGGGCAGCCCGCTGGAACTCTACAACGCACCCGCGAACATCTTCGTCGCGGGCTTCATCGGCAGCCCCCGGATGAACTTCATCACCGGCCCCGAGGCGGCGAAACACGGTGCCCATACCATCGGCATCCGCCCCGAGCACCTGGAGATCGCGGCCGAGGGCGGCTGGCAGGGCCGGGTGCATCTGGCCGAGCATCTGGGTTCGGACACCTTCCTCAAGGTGGACAGCCCCGAACTGGGCGAGCTGACCGTCCGCGTCAGCGGCGAACGCGGGCTGAATCCTGGTGACGAGGTTCGGCTGACACCCCGCCCCGACCGCATTTATCGTTTCTCTGAAGATGGAAGGTCCATGACATGAGACTGCAAGGCAAAACCGCCCTCATCACCGGCGCCGCGCGCGGCATCGGGCTGGAATTCGCCCGCGCCTATATCGCCGAGGGCGCCCGTGTCGCCCTGGCCGACATCAACGCCGATGCCGTGCGCGCCGCCGCCGAAAGCCTGGGGCCGCAGGCCATCGCGGTACAGATGGATGTCGCGAAACAGGACAGCATCGACGCGGGCTTCGCCGAGGTGATCGCCCGGTTCGGCCATCTCGACATCCTCATCAACAACGCGGCGCTGTTCACCGCCGCCCCGGTCGAGGAAGTGACCCGCGCCGATTACGACCGCGTCATCGCCGTGAACATGACCGGCGCCTTCTTCTGCATGCAGGCGGCGGCCAGGCACATGATCGCGCACGGCAAGGGCGGCAAGATCATCAACATGGCCTCCCAGGCCGGCCGGCGGGGCGAGCCGCTGGTTGCGGTCTATTGCGCCAGCAAGGCCGCTGTCATCAGTATGACGCAAAGCGCGGGTCTGGGCCTGATCCGCCACGGCATCAATGTCAACGCCATCGCCCCCGGCGTGGTGGACGGCGAGCATTGGGACATGGTGGACGAGCATTTTGCCCGCTTCGAGGGGCTGAAGCCGGGCGAGAAGAAGAAAATGGTCGGGGCGGCCGTGCCCTTCGGTCGTATGGGGGTCGCCGCCGACCTGACCGGCATGGCGATATTCCTGGCCACGCCCGAGGCCGATTACATCGTCGCCCAATGCTTCGGCGTCGACGGCGGCAACTGGCTGGCCTGAGCGTTCATCCTCGCGGTCCCGATGATCGTCGGTTCCGCCACACCATTTGGGGGCTATATGCAAGCCATCATCTTTCGTCAGGGTCGGCAGGTTGCCGTCGAAACCCTGCCCGATCCCGAACCCGGTCCGGGCGAGGCGCTGATCGCGGTCCGCGCCAGCGGCATCTGCCACACCGATATCGAGATCCTGCGGGGCAATTACGGCGCCTCGGCCTTTCCGCTGGTGCCGGGGCACGAATATGCCGGCGAGGTCGTCGCCCTGGGTGCTGACGTCGACGCCTTCTCTGTCGGCGATCTGGTCGTGGTCGATCCGAACATCGGTTGCGGTGATTGTCCCGGCTGTCGCGCCGGCCGCGTCAACCTGTGCGAGAATCTTGGTGCCTATGGTGTCACCCGCAACGGCGGCTTCGCCGAGCTTTGCGTGGTGCGGTCCGACGCGTTGGTGCGCGCGACCGGGATGGACCCTGCGCTTGCGGCCCTGGCCGAGCTGATGGGCTGCGTGCTGAACGGCCTGTCGCCCCTGGCCGGGCACCACGTTGACCGGGCGCTGGTCTTTGGCGCCGGACCCATCGGCATGCTGATGGGCATCGCCCTGCACCAGCGCGGGGCCGAGGTGGCGATGGTCGACCTGGACGAGAGCCGGCTGGCCATGGCGGCGGAGTTCGGCCTCGGCGCGCTGCCCCAGGGCTCGGCCGAACTGGATCGGCTGCGCCGCGGCTGCGACCTGGCGGTGGATGCGACCGGCGTGCCGGCGGTGGCGGCGGGCCTGCCGGGATACGCTGCGAACGGCGGCAACGTGCTGTATTTCGGCGTCTGCCCGCCCGCGGCGCGGATCGAGATTTCCCCCTTCGAGATCTTTCGCCGCCAGCTATCGCTTTTCGGCACGCATTCCCTGAACCGCAATATCGCCGAGGCGCTGGAGGTCATCCAGGCCTGCGGTCCGGGCCTGGGCAGGCTGATAACCCATCGCCTGCCGCTGCCCGAGATCGCCGGGGTCTTCCGGGCCGGCACGCCAAAGGGCGCCATGAAGGTGCTGATGGCGTGACCGGCAGGGATGCGATCGGGGTTTGTGATCGGTTCCGAAATGGTCCAGACCACGGGATGGGAAATCGGGCGGGATGATGGAATTGACGCAAACCCCTGGAGGCTACGAAGCCTTCCTGTTCGACATGGACGGCACGCTGCTGACCTCGATCCCGGCCGTCGAGCGGGTCTGGACCGGCTGGGCGCATCGCGTCGGGGCGCCGGTCGCCGAGGTTCTTGCCTATCTGCACGGCCGCCGCGCCGTCGATACCGTGCGCCATTTCGCCCCGCCGCATCTGCGGATCGCTGAGGAGGTTGCCTGGGTCGAGGCGCGCGAGATCGAGGATGTCGATGGGGTCGTCGCCATCGCAGGCGCCATCGACCTGCTCGCCTCGCTCGCGCCGGGGCGATGGGCCGTGGTGACTTCGGCAAGCCGCAGGCTGGCGCTGCGGCGGATGGCGGCCGCGGGGCTTCCGCTGCCCCGGATCATGGTCACTTCGGACGACGTGTCGCGCGGCAAGCCGGACCCCGAAGGCTATCGTCGAGGGGCTGCGCTTCTGGGCGTGGACATCGGCCGCTGCCTGGTTTTCGAGGACACGGAAGCCGGCCTGCTGGCCGGGCGGGCTGCGGGCGCCCAGGTCATCCGCATTGCCGGGCCCCATACCGTGCCCCAGGACGAAGAAGCGCCGACGATCACCGGTTACGGCGGGCTTCGCGTCTTGTCCGGCGCCAGCGGCATGGTGCTGAGTAGGGCGACGGAACCTGTCGGACCCTAGGATTTCGCTCTCCAGCCGCTGGGCGGGGGCCATCGCGGTGCTTGGTCGTCACCGCCCCGGCACGTCGCGCTGGTCCAGGATCAGTTGAAGAAATGCCAGGTCGAGCCATTTGCCGAACTTGGCGCCGACCTGCTTCAGATGGCCCGCCTGCTCGAAGCCCAGCGTCTCGTGCAGCCGGATCGAGGCGGTATTGCCGGCCTCGATCCCGGCCACCATCACATGCTTGCCCAGGTCTCGCGCGCGCTCGATCAGCGCCAGCATGAGGGCGCGGCCGATCCCGGCGCCGCGCTGGTCGCCACGCACATAGACCGAATGCTCGACGGTATGGCGATAGCCGTCGAAGGCACGCCAGTCGCCGAAGGACGCATAGCCCAGGACCGCGCCATTTTCGTCCACCGCGACCAGCACCGGATAGCCGGCCCGGCGGCGCTCGGCCAGCCAGGCCATGCGGTTGGCGGCATCGACCTGCGTCTCGTTCCAGATCGCCGTCGTATGGGCGACGGCATCGTTGTAGATCGCGGTAATGCCGTCGATATGCTGGTCCTCTGCGTCGCGGATGTCCATTCCGGCCCTCTGCCTGTTCGCCATACCGGGGCACGATCCGCCAAAGCGGGCGCACCGTCAACGCGATCCCGGCGGGCTTTTTTTCGGTGTCGCGAAGGTGGCGCGGCAATCTCCATGGCGATCCCGGCGATGGGCAGGCCCTGGGCAGGCCGCCGCCTTGCAAAGCCCGTCACCGGCCAGGCTCACTGCGCAGGGGCTGCACGAATGCATCGGGTTTTCGAAGCCGGATCGGCCCAGCCTCTCACCCTTCCATCGCCCTTTCGAGTGCCGCGAAGATCCGCGCATCGCCAAGCTGCGCGACGTTGAAGCGCAGGAACGCGCTTGCGGATTGCGAGACGCTGAAGACGTTTCCCGGCGCGAGGACGACGTTCTCCTCCAGGCAGCGCCGGGCGATGGCGGTGGAATCCCGGCCCTCGGGCAGCCGGCACCACAGGTAGAAGCCGCCGCGCGGCATGATCCAGGGAACCAGGCCAAGCGGCCGCAGCCGGTCCTCCGCCTCCTTCCGGGCCCGCGTCAGCCGCTGGCGCAGCTCGTCCATATGCTTGCGATAGCTGCCGCCAGCCAGAACGCCTGCGATCACCTCCGCCGCCACTGGGCTGGGACCGCCGAAGCTGGTCGCGACCTGCAGGTCGGCCAGCCCCTCGATCCAATCCGGCCGGGCGGCGATATAACCGCAGCGCAGCGAGGCCGAGAGCGTCTTCGAGAAGCTGCCGATCCTGATGACGCGGTTCAGCCCGTCGAGGATCGCCAGCCGCGGCGACAGGGCGGGCTCGAAATCCGCGAAGATGTCGTCCTCGACGATGGTCAGCCCGTGGGCCGCCGCCGCGCTCAGCAGCCGATGCGCGGTCTGCGGCGAAAGGCTGGCACCGGTCGGATTGTGCAGCGCCGAATTGGTGATGTAGAGCCGCGGGTTTTCCTGGGCGAGGGCGCGCTCGAAGGCAACGATGTCCGGGCCGGTGGGGGTGAAGGGGATGCCGACGACCCGCACCTGATGGGCGCGCAGCAGCGCCTGGAAATTGAAATAGCAGGGATCGTCGATCAGCACGGTATCCTCGGGCCGCAGCAGCAGGCGGCAGATCAGGTCGATGGCCTGCGTCCCCGAGCCCGTCAGCATGACCTGGTCCATGGTGGCCAAGATGCCCTCGTCGGCGAACCGGCCCAGCAGCAGGCGCCGCAGGGCCGGCGCGCCGCGGGTGCTGCCATAATCGGAAAGCAGGGCGTCCTCGGCCCTGGCCAGGGCCCGCAAGCCTTTCCGCAGCGCGGCATGGGGCATCCAACCGGCAGGCAGCCAGCCGCAGCCCGGCTTCAGCACCGCGGGGTCGGCATCGAGCGATTGCCGCGAGACCCAGAACGGATCGACGGCGCGGTCGCGCGGCGGCCCCATTTCGGCCAGCGCCATCGGCGGCAGGTCCGCGCCGGTGACATAGAAGCCCGAGCCGCGCCTGGCGCGGATGACACCCTCCGCCGCCAGCCGGTCATAGGCCTCGACCACGGTCGAGGGCGAGACGCCCATGGTTCTCGCGAAGCCCCGGACCGAGGGCAGGCGATCGCCGGGGCCGAGCGCCCGGTTCGCGATCTTGGCGCGGACGGCATTCATCAGCGCCTGCGTGCGCGTGGTTTCCTGGCTGTCCATCATCGCGCCTTCTCCCGCTGTATGGGCCGTTTCACCCATACGGATTGTCGAAACTGTAATGTATTGTTCCTGTCCGGGCCAGAGCCGGATCGCTATTGCCGGGGGCGGTAAAGCGGGGATCGCCATGGAACGTGGAACGGCAGGTTGGGGCAGCGGCCTTCTGGGCGTCATCATCTTCAGCGGGTCGCTGCCGGCCACCCGCGTCGCCGTGGCGGATTTCTCGCCGATGTTCCTGACCTCGGCCCGCGCGGTGATCGCCGCGCTGCTGGGGGCGGCTTGCCTGTTGGCGCTGCGCCAGCCCCGGCCCGAGCGCCGCGACCTGCTGTCCCTGGCGCTGGTCGCCTTCGGCGTCGTGCTGGGCTTTCCGCTGCTGACCGCGCTGGCACTGCAGCACATCACCGCGGCCCATTCCATCGTCTTCGTCGGGCTGCTGCCGCTGGCGACCGCCATCTTCGGCGTGCTGCGCGGAGGCGAGCGGCCCGCGCCGGCCTTTTGGGTCTTTGCGGTGATCGGCGCGGCTGCGGTTGCCGGCTTCGCCCTGCATGGCAGCGATGGCGGCACGCTGGCCGGCGACCTGCTGATGATCGCCGCGATCCTGGCCTGCGGGCTGGGCTATGCCGAAGGCGCCGCGCTGTCGCGCCGGCTCGGCGGCTGGCAGGTCATCTCCTGGGCCTTGCTGCTGTCCCTGCCGATCATGGCGGCGATCAGCCTGTTCACCTTGCCGCCTGCATGGTCCCTGATCACCATGCCCGCCTGGCTCGGGCTTGGCTATGTCTCGGTCTTCAGCATGATGGTCGGCTTCATCTTCTGGTATCGCGGCCTCGCGCTTGGCGGCATTGCCGGGGTCGGGCAGTTGCAGCTTCTGCAACCCTTCTTCGGCTTCCTGCTGGCGGCGATCCTGCTGGGCGAGCCCATCGCCTGGACCATGATCGCATCCGCCGTCATCGTCGTCCTCTGCGTCGCCGGGGCCAAGCGATACGCGTGAGGCCCGGACATGGCCCTCGTCATTCCCGAAACCTCTGCGGCAAAGACCGATCATGATCCGGCATGGATGGCGAAACCGCAGGCATCACCAGGCCGGCGGTATGCGGCCTGCGTGGCTGGCGGGACGAGCTTGCCACCGCAAGGCCCCGCGCGGCTTGGCCGTTGCGTCATGGCCGGGCGCGGGGTAGGAGGGAGGCAGCCAAGCCGTCCAGCACAGCCACCCCGAAACCTTTGTGGTGCCGCGCGACGATGGAACCGACCTTCTCTTTCGACAAGCTCTATCTCGGCCAGCGGGGCCGGCTGCAACGCCTGGTGCTGCGCGTGACCGGGCAGCGGGCGACGGCCGAGGATGTCGTGCATGACGCCTTCCTGCGGCTGCTGAACATGCCCCAAGGCCATGTGATCGCGCAGGACGCCTGGCTGGCCCGCGTCGCGCGCAATCTGGCGCTGAACCACATGCGTCATGAACGCCAGGGGGGTCGTCGTGGATGCCCCGCCCGGCGGTGTCGAAACCATCACCTCGGACACGCCCTCGGCCGAGATGGTGCTGGTCTGCCGCGAAAGCCTGCGCCGTGTCATGCAGGCGATCCTGGCGCTGCCGCCGCGGCGGCGCGAGATCTTCGTGCTGCATCGGTTCGGAGAACTGACCTATGACGAGATCGCCGCGCGGCTTGGCATTTCGCGCAATACCGTCATGGTGCAGATCGTGAACGCCCTTGCCGACCTGCGCCGCGAACTCGGCCGCGACTTTTTCCGGCAAGGATGATGCGCCAGCGACGCCGGGGTGCCATAGAGGCAGGAACGCGTTTCAGGATCCGTGCATGCTGAAGGACGAGGACCCCCCCGAGCTGCGCAAGGCGCTGGAATGGCTGGTGCGGCTGAACGACGACCGCGCGCCGCCCGACCTGGAGCGCCGGTTCCAGGCGTGGCTGGCGGCCTCGGCCAGGAACCGTGCCGCCTGGGACGAGGCAAATGCGCTCTGGGCCGGGATGGAGCCGGTCAAGGCCGAGTTCGACACCCTGCGCCGCCGCGACCGGGCCATCAGCCGCCACCGCCTGATCGGCGGGCTGGCGGGCCTTGCCGTCGCCGGCGCCGGCGGCTGGCATGTCTCGCGTCCCTGGTTCCGGGCCGATCACGTCACCGATGCCGGAGAGGTGCGCGACATCGCGCTTGCGGATGGCTCGCTGGTCAATCTCGGCAGCCGCTCGGCCCTCTCGGTCGACCTGGGGCCCGAGCGGCGGCTGGTCCGGCTGCTGCGAGGCGAGGGGTTCTTTGCCGTGGCGCCCGACCCGCGGCCCTTCGCGGTCCGGGCCCTGGGCGGAGAGGTGGCGGCATTGGGAACGCGGTTCAACGTCTGCCTGCAGGGCGGCCGCGTCGACGTCGCGGTGGCAGAGCACGCGGTTTCGCTGAAGCTGCCGGGCCTGCCTGCGGTCGAACTGGGCCAGGGCTGGCAATCCAGCTATGGCCGCGACTACATCGCGCCGCCGGTGCAGGCAGAGCCGGACAGCATCGGCGCCTGGCGGCAGGGGCGGATGATCTTTCGCAACACCCCCCTGGGCGAGGTGCTGGCCGAGATCGCGCGCTGGCGCGGCGGCAGCATCTCGGCCTGGGGCAGCGGGGTGGCGGCGGTCCCGGTCACGGCGATCTTCGACACGAACGCGCCGGATGCGGCGCTGGAAACCATCGTCCAGACCCTGGACCTGCGCATGGTCAACCTGCCCGGCGGGATCACCCTCATCCGCGGCGGATGATTTTTTTCACCGCCGCCTTAATGACCTTTCCGTTCCCAGGTGTCTGCCATGCGAGGGCCGAAGAAAGCCGGTCATGGCACATGCAAGAGGGACAAGGATGGAACGGACACGCAAGGGGTTGCCGGGATTTTGGCTGGGGATCGCCACCGCGATGCTGCTGGCATCGACGGCGCTAGCCATGCCGCTGACGGCGCCGGCGGCGGCGGCGCAGGAAACGGCCGGGACAGGCAGCTTCGCCATCCCCGCCCAGCCGCTTTCTGCGGCGCTGGTCCGCTTCGGCCGGGCCAGCGGCTTGCAGATCTTCTTCGACGAGCGCGTGGTCGCCGGCCACCGCAGCCCCGGCGTCAGCGGCAGCATGACCGCCGAGGCCGCGCTGGCCCGGCTTCTGGCGGGCACCGAGCTCGGCTATCGGTTCAACAATCCCCGGACGGTCAGCATCCTGGCGCAAACACCCGCGGCACCGGCGGCGGCCGAGCCCGGCTCGATCCTGCTGGACACCGTCGTCATCCAGGGCGAGGGCATGGGAAGCTGGGACGTTCCGCCGGCCTATGCGGGCGGGCAGGTCGCCTCGGGCGGCGCGCTTGGCATCCTTGGCAATACCGGCGTGATGGACACGCCGTTCAACCAGACCAGCTATACCAGCAAGCTGATCCAGGACCAGCAGGCCGCGACGGTCGCCGACGTGCTGGACAACGAACCCTCGGTGCGTCGCGCCACCCCGGCCTATGGCTCGGCCGAGAACGTGAAGATCCGCGGCTTCGACATGAACGTGGGCGAGGCGGCGATCAACGGGCTCTATGGCCTTGCCCCGCTGTCGGGCAGCCTTCCGGTCGAATTCGTCGAGCGCGTCGAAGTCCTGAAGGGCCCGAATGCGCTGCTAAGCGGGATCACCCCGTCGGGCCAGGTCGGCGGCGGCATCAACCTGGTCATGAAACGCGCGGGGGACGAACCCCTTGCGCGGCTGACCATGGGGCTCGATTCGGATTCGTCCCTGCGCGCGCATGTGGATGTAGGCCGGCGCCTTGGCGCGCAAAGGCAATGGGGCCTGCGCGTCAACGGCAGCTATCGCAGCGGCGAAACCTTCATCGACGGCCAGTCGCGCAAGGTTCCGGTGGGCGCAGTCGGGCTCGACTATCGGGGAGGGCGCTTCCGCGCTTCGCTCGACGCCTATCACCTGCAGGAAAAGACCGAGGGCGGGATCGCCTTCTACGCCTCTCCGGCGGCCGGCCTGACCGAGATGCCCGCCGCGCCCTCCGGCAACACCAACATCTATCCGGGGATCCGGTCGGACTACACCACCCAGGGCGCCGTCCTGCAGGCCGAACTGGACATTGCCGACGGCGTCACCGCCTATTCCAGGCTGGGGGAGCAGCGTTTCCGGCAAAGCGGCTTCTTCGGCGGCATCGCCATCGCGCTGGCCCAGAACGGCGACACCGCCGTCAACGTGACCGACTGGCCCTATGAATCGGATGGCAGCTCGGCCGAGGTCGGGGTGCGCGGCGCGTTCTCTACCGGCGGGGTCGAGCATCGCTTTGCCGTCAGCGCCGCGCGGCAGAAGCGCGAGCTGGCATCCAGCGTCACCTTTGCCCGCAACCCGACCAACATCTACGATCCGCTGCCGATCACCCTCTGGCCGGACCCGGCAGGCGCGCCGCTGAAGACCGCCGAATCGACGATGACCAGCCTGGCCCTCGTCGATACCATGTCCCTGTTCGACGACCGCGCGCTGCTGACGCTGGGCATCCGCCACCAGAAGGTCCGGTCCGACAGCTACGACACCGCCACCGGCCTTGTCGCCAGCAGCTACGATTCCAGCGCCTGGACGCCGATGGTCGGGCTGGTGGTCAAGCCCAGCGAACATCTGTCCTTCTACGGCAGCTATATCGAGGGCCTGTCGCCCGGCACCGTCGTCGATGCCGCCTACCAGAACGCCGGGCAGGTCTTTGCCCCCTACAAGACCCGCCAGGTCGAGATCGGCGCCAAGCTGGAGACCGGCGGCTTCATCAACACCGTCAGCCTGTTCCAGGTCGAAAAGCCGGGCACCCTGGTCGATTACGCCACGGCGCCGCTGCCCACGCTGCGCGAGAACGGCGAGCAGCGCAATCGCGGCATCGAATGGGCCATCATGGGCGAGATCGCGCCGGAACTCCGCGCGCTTGGAGGCGTGAGCTATACGCAGGCCCGCCTGACCAGGACGCAGGACGGCGCCCATGACGGAAACCATGCGCCCGGCGCCGCGCCCCTGGCGGTCAACCTTGGCCTGGAATGGGATACCCCCTGGGTGCAAGGGCTGACGCTCAGCGGGCGGCTGATCCACACCTCGTCGCAATATGTCGACAACGCCAATGCCATCAGGATCCCGGACTGGACGCGGGTCGATCTGGGCATGCGCTATGAGACGGTCCTGGGCGGCAGGAAGGTCTCGGTGAACGGCGGGGTGAAGAACCTCTTCGACCAGAGCTACTGGGCGGGCGCCAATGCAAGCAATGTGGTGGCGCTTGGCGCGCCGCGAACCTTCCAGCTTTCCGCTTCGGTGGATTTCTAGGGCAGGGTCGGGCTGTTCGCCATCGGCCCTTGCGCCGGTGCGCCGGCTGGGCAAACGGGGCAAAGCCATGCCGCTGTCCTCGGGCGGCGGCGTCCGGGCGCGGGGCATTGACCGGCATCTTCCGGCAAAGCCGCCCGTCGCCGCGCCGGTGGATGCCGAGGGCAGGAGGCGCTGCACCTCGCCGCTGTTCCATCGCGTGCCCGTGGGGGCCGAGATGTGCGGCCCCTGTCCGACGCCGGACCTGGCCACCTTCTTCGTGGCGGTGCAGCATCCGGGCGATGGCGGCGAGGATTGGGAGGGCCACGGCCGCCCGTCCTATTACGAGGACCTGTCCACCCGCTGGCCGGATTTCCGCGACGACATGCCGGGGCGCCCGGCGGTGGTGGCGATCACGAAACAGGGCGGCGGCCGGATCGGTTAACCGAGGCCGGGAAGCAAAGGGGGCGGTTCGTCGCCCCCTTTTCGTGTCGTGCCTGCGTCAGTGCGTGACGCCGCTGCCGCCGGTCACAGCGATGTTGTAGGGCTTGCCCTCGACCGGCACGGTGCCGCGTTCCGTCAGGTCCTCGGTCGCGATGCGGCGGACCAGGCCGGCGTTGGGGTCGGTGACGACGATTTCATCCCCGGCCATGGCGAGGCGCGGGCGCGGGTCGTTCCAATGCCCGTCCATCGAATAGGGCTCCGTCACCTTGGCGCTGGCCGCGATCTCGGCCTTCAGCAGGTCGATGCGGTGCAGGCTGCCGTCCTCGGTCAGCACGTAGCCGGTCGAGGGCCTGGCCGGGTCGAGCGCGAAATCCACCCGGCGGAAAGGCAGCTTGATGTAGCGGTAATGCGGCTCGTCCACCGGGTCGATGACCGCCAGCCCGTCGGGGCCGTAATTGCCCAGGAAGACCTGGATGCCGGTCGAGCCCAGCAGCGTGCCGGTGGTCACGCCCTGCGGCAGGTCGGCCGGATAGGGCAGCAGCCTGTATTCCGGGCCGTTCGCGCCGGCCTTGACGGTCAGCACGCCTTCCTTGCAGCCCGCGGCCAGATAGGCGCCCGAGAAGGCCTCGCCATGGATCGCGGTGCAACTGGCCAGGTCGCCTGCCGGCTTGCCCTCGGCGTCGAAGGCCTGCAGGCCCAGTCGCGGCACCGAGGCGTCGCCCTCGACCTTCTCGTCCGAGGCGACGGTGGACAGCCAGCTGTCGCCCATGGGCGCGACGAAGCCGTGATGGGCGCGGGCCTGCGGGAACCTGACCGGCTCGACCTTGCCCTCGGCCAGCGCGTGGCCGTCGAGGATCTCGGCATAGCCGCCCTGGTCGTAGTTCAGCACCACCTTGCCGTCGTGCTCGACCAGGTGGAAGGGCCGCGGCCCGGTCAGGCTGGCGTCGATGGCCGCGGGATCGCCGACCTCGATGTCGCGGTGGTCGCCGTGGTCGTGGAACGCGATGCCGCTGCGGATGAACTGCACCGTGTCGGCATCGGACTGCACCGCGGCCACCACCGCGCCGCCCGCCACCGGGAACAGCTTGACCTGGCCGGTGGTCGGGAAGATCCAGCGGTGATCGGGTTCGGACAGGTCGAACGCCGTGACCTGGGCCTTTTCGTGATCGCCGACGAAGACGCGGTAAAGCGTGACGTCCTCATGGCCGTGATCGTGGTCATGGTCCTGCGCGAAAGCCGCGCCGGCCAGGATCAGCGCCAGGGCGCTGGCGCCCGCGAGATGTCTGAGCATGGATGGTCTCCTTGGATGGTGGATCGGGGTGAAGGCGCCGGGACGGGGCAATGGCTGGTCCCGGCGGAAATCTGGTCAGCGGGCGGCCAGCGCCGCGGCGATGGCGCCGGCGTTGTGGCGCATCATCGCGATGTAGTCGGGCGCCGGGCCGTCCGGGCCGGACAGCGCGTCGGAATAGAGCGTGCCTGCCAGCGGCAGTCCGGCCTCGGCCGCGATCTGCTCCAGCAGCCTGGTGTCGCTGATGTTCTCGGCGAAGATGGCCGCGGCCTTGCGGTCGCGGATCTCGCGGATCAGGCCCGCCACATCGGCCGCAGCGGCTTCGGATTCGGTCGAGACGCCCTGCGGCGACAGGAAATGCACGCCATAGGCGGCCTCGAAATAGCGGAAGGCGTTGTGGGCGACCACCACGGTGCGGCGGTCCGTGGGTAGGGCGGCGACGGCGCTGCGGATTTCGGTATCGAGGGCGTCCAGTTCGCCGATATAGCGGGCCGCATTTGCCTGATAGGCGGCGCAGCCTTCGGAATCGGCCGCGCAGAAGGCTGCGGCGATGTTCTGCACATAGACCTTGGCATTCGGCACCGATTGCCAGGCATGGGGATCATGCGCGCCGGCATGGAAGACCGCCTTGCCGTCGATATAGTGGTAATGGCCGCCGCCCGGCTCCTCCATCGTCTCGACCCCGTCGGTCAGGGTGGCGACGGCGGCATCGGTTCCGCTGGCGGCGATCAGGCGGGTCAGGAAGCCCTCGAATTCCAGCCCGTTGGTCAGCACCACATCGGCGCCGGCCAGCGCGATGGCATCGGCCGGTCGCGGCTCATGGACATGCGTGTCGGAATCCGGGCCGACCAGCACCTTCAGCCTGATCCGGTCGCCGCCGACCTCTGCCGCGAAATCGCCGATGATCGAGAAGGTGGCGACCACGTCCAGCGGTTCCGCCTGCGCAGCCGCAAGGGATGAAAACGCAATGGCTGCACAGGCGGCAATGCGGCGAAGCCAATCTCTCATGGGATATCCTTTCATGGCGTCAGGCCGTCCGGTGGCGGCGGGGCAGGGCGGGCCGCAGCACGCCGCGCGGCCCGGTCAGAAGCGAGACGAGATAGACCACCCCGGCCGAGAGGATGATCGCCGGACCCGAGGGCAGGCTGGCGTGATAGGACAGCAGGAGCCCGCCCAGCGATGAGACGATGCCGATCCCGACCGAGGCGACGCACATCGCGACGGCATCGTTCACCCAGAACCGCGCCGCAGCGCCGGGCAGGATCATCAGCCCGACCGACAGAAGCGTGCCAAGCGCCTGGAACCCGGCGACCAGGTTCAGCACCACCAGCCCCAGGAAGACGAAATGCACCACCCCGCCCAGACCCGAGACCGAGCGCAGGAACAGCGGGTCGAGGCATTCCGCCACCAGCGCCCGCCACAGCAGCACCGTGGTCGCCAGCGTGACGGCGGCGACCAGCCCGATCAGCCACAATGCATCGTCGTTCAGCGCCAGCACCGTGCCGAACAATACATGCATCAGATCGACGCTGGAGCCGCGCAGGCTGACCATGACGACCCCGATGGCCAGCGAAACCAGGTAGAAGGCCGCCATCGAGGCATCCTCCCTCTGCACCGTCAGCCGTGCCACGGCGCCGGCGCCAAGCGCCACGATGGCGCCCGCGACCAGCCCGCCGATGGTCATCGGCACGATCTCCAGCCCGTAAAGCAGGAAGCCCGCCGCCGCGCCCGGCAGGATGGCATGGGACATGGCGTCCCCGGTCAGGCTCATCCGGCGCAGCATCAGGAAGACGCCGACCGGGCAGGCCGACAGCGACAGCAGCAGCGCCCCCGCCAGCGCACGCTGCATGAAGGCGAATTCGATGAAAGGCGCCACGACCCAGTCGACCATCACGCCACGTCTCTGGCCGGGGCGGGGGACGGCTCGCACCAGGGGGCGTCGTCGTCCCAGGCTTCCTGGAACTGCCGGGCGCGTTGCATGTTCTGGGGCGTCACCACCTCGGCGCTTGGCCCCCAGGCGATGGGGCGGCGGGCAAGCAGCAGCGCCTGCGGGAAATGCGCCCGCACCAGATCGAGATCGTGGACGACCACGACCACCGTGCGCCCTTCGCCATGCCAATGCAGGATCAGGCCGATCAGGTCGCGGATGGTCTTTTCGTCGATGGCGTTGAAGGGCTCGTCGAGCAGGATCAGATCGGCATCCTGCACCAGAACCCTGGCGAACAGGGCGCGCTGCAACTGTCCGCCCGACAGGCTGTCGATGGGGCGGGTCTCGAAGCCTTCCAGCCCCACGGCGCGCAAGGCATCCGCCACGGCACGGCGATCCTCGGCCCGGTGCCGGCCCAGCAGGCCGCGCTTGTGCCACAGGCCAAGCGCCACCAGGTCCACCACCCGCGCCGGAAAGCTGCGGTCCAGTTCGGATTGCTGCGGCAGGTAGGCAAGGCTGGCATCTGTGGCGACCCGGCAAGTGCCGCTCATCGGCGCCAGCAGGCCGGTGATGCATTTGACCAGCGTCGACTTGCCCGACCCGTTCGGCCCGACCACGGCCAGCAGCGCGCCGCGCGGCACCTGGCCGGTCAGGTGATGGACGGCGGCGTGGCTGCCATAGCCGACCGTCAGATCCTCGAAGGTGATACAGGCATCGGCCGTGCGGGGGTTCATTTCAGGCGGCTCCGGGCGTCGCTGCATGACAGACTCGAATTTGCGTGATGTTATTACATTACGATAAGAGAAGGGCAAGAGAGGCCGTCGCGCGTCCCGGCGTCAGAAAACGGCGGCTGAGGCCGGAACGCGGGCGGGATGCCGGCAAGGACATGCCGACGCGCCAGTTTTGTGATTTGTCGAAACGGCGCCCGCGGCCTAAAGTCTGCCGCCATGCGTTGTCTGCGGCTTGCTTTGCTGTCCCTGCTGTCGGCCCTTGTCCTTGCAAGGGCCGAGGCGCATCCACATGTCTTCATCGACACCGGCCTGACCTTTCACTTCGACGGCGAGGGCAGGATGGGGGCGGTCAGCGTGACCTGGGTCTTCGACGAGCTTTCCTCGATGCTGATCGTCGAGGACATGGAGCTGGACGCTGACGGCAACGGCGTGCTGACCGATGACGAGACCGCCCGCCTGACCGCCATGTTCAGCGACTGGCCCGAGGATTTCGCCGGCGACCTTTACCTGACCCATGACGGAAAGCCGGTCGCGCTGTCCGGGCCGATGGAGATCGAGGTCCGCCATCGCGACGGCCGGCTGGTCGTGAGCCATATCCGCCCGCTTCTGGACCGGATCGGGCCCGAGGACGGGCGGATCGTCGCGCAGGTCTACGATCCGACCTATTATACCTTCTACGAGCTGGCCGGGACGCCGGAAATCCGGGGCCGGGACGATTGCCGGATCGAGATAGAAAAGGCCGACATCGCCGCAGCGCAGCGCAAATATGGCGACGAGCTGGCGAAGCTCAGCAATGACGAGATCATGGACCAGGGCAAATACCCCGACGTGGGCGGCGATTTCGCCGACGACATGAGGCTGGAATGCGCAAGGCCGTCCTGATCGCCCTGCTTGCGCTGGCGGTGGTGGCCGGGCTGGTTCTCTGGACCGGGCTGGACGACCGCGTCGCCCGCATGGCCCTGGGCTGGCAGCGCGACTACCAGAACGCGCTGGCGCGGGCCTTGCGCGCCCTGCGGGGCGGCGAGGCCGGGGCGGTCACGGCATTCCTGGGCATCTGCTTCGCCTATGGCTTCCTGCATGCGCTGGGGCCGGGCCACGGCAAGGCGCTGATCGGCGCCTACGGGGTCGCGACGGACGTGCCGATGAGACGCATGGTAGGTCTTGCCGCTGTCACAAGCCTTGCGCAGGCGACGGTCGCGGTGGCCGTGGTCTATACGGGCGTCTGGATCTTCGGCGGCGCGCGCGACCGCGTCGAGGGCGCTGCGGCCGGTCTCGAGCCGTTCTCGGCTGCGGCCATCGCCCTGCTGGGGGTGATCCTGTGCTGGCGGGGATTGCGCCGGCTGGCCGCGGGCCGGCACCGGCATGGCCACACGCATTCCGAAACCTGCGGCTGCGGCCATGCCCATGTCCCCGATGTGCAGGAGGTTCGGGCAATCCGGTCCTGGCGCGAAGCCGCGGCGCTGGTCGCCGGAGTGGCCCTGCGGCCCTGCACCGGGGCGCTGTTCCTGCTGATCCTGACCTGGCGGCTCGATCTGGATGCCATCGGGATCGCCGGGGCCTATGCCATGGGGATCGGCACCATGATGGTGACGGGCCTTGCCGCGGTCATCGCAGTCGCCCTGCGCCGCGGGGTGCAGGTCTCGCTGCCGTCCCTCGGCCGCGCCTCGGTCCTCGCCGGCCTGGTCGAGGTCGCCTTCGGCGGCCTGGTGGCGATCTTCGCCTTCGCGACGGCGTTTCGCCTGGTCCAGGCGCCCTTCTGATCCGATCCTGGCGCGGCTACCCGACCGGACCAGCCGGGATGCCTTCCCCAGGGGTCGGCTTCGGTATCCGGCGATACCTGCCGTCGTGGCAGAAACATTTCATCGAAGAAGAGAGCGCCAACGCGAATTGCCAACGCCGTTCTTGTCCTTGCGCTCGTTGGAGGATGCACGACACGCGGCCTCGGAGCCCATTTCATGGATGAAAACGAGGGACGGGAGCGGCTGGCAGTCGAGGCCCGAGCGACGGCATATGCCCTGTCGCTCTATCTGAACGGCATGGTTTCGCACCTCTAGGTGAAGCTCCGCCCGTCGCTGCCGCGTGTCGAGGTGGTCCCGGCATGGCGGGAACCACCAAAAGGATCGATGCGGCATCGGGCGATGATCTTCCCAGTTTGGCCGGCTTCGGCGCAGTCCATTGCAGAGGCTATGCTCCGAACCCCGGACATGCAGGATGTCCGGGGATTTACCTCATCCGCTCATGCCGGGACGATCTTGCCGGGCAGGCTGTTGACCCGCATCGTCTCGTCGGGGCGGAAATGGATGACCGAGCGGATCGACTCGCCTGCGTGCAGCAGGTCGAAGGCGGTGTTGATCTGCTCATGCGTCATGTTGTGGGTGATATAGGGATCGACGCTGAACTCGCCCCGCAGCCATTCGTCCACCATGCCGGGCAACTGGCTGCGCCCGCGCACCCCGCCAAAGGCCGAGCCGCGCCAGACCCGGCCCGTCACCAGTTGGAACGGACGGGTGGCGATTTCCTCGCCCGCGCCTGCGACCCCGATCACGGTGCATTCACCCCAGCCCTTGTGGCAGCACTCCAGCGCCGAGCGCATGACGTTCACGTTGCCGATGCATTCGAAGGCATAATCCACCCCGCCGTTGGTCATGTCGATGACGACCTGGTGGATCGGCTGCTGGAACTCCTTGGGGTCGATGCATTCGGTCGCGCCCAGGCCGCGGGCCAGCGGGAACTTGCTGGGGTTGGTGTCGATGCCGATGATGCGGCCGGCGCCCACCATCTTCGCCCCCTGGATCACCGCCATGCCGACCGCGCCCAGGCCGAAGACTGCGACGGTCGCGCCGGGCTGGACCTTGGCGGTGTTCCTGACTGCGCCCATGCCGGTCGGTATGGCGCAGCCCATGACGCTGGCCTTGGCCAGGGGCGCCTCGGTCGAGATCCTGGCCACCGAGATCTCGGGCAGCACCGTATATTCGCTGAAGGTGCTGGTGCCCATGTAGTGATGGATCATCCGGCCCTTATAGGAGAAACGTGAAGTGCCGTCGGGCATCACGCCGCGGCCCTGCGTCTCGCGGATTGTCTGGCACAGGTTGGTCTTGCCCGACTTGATATAGGGGCAGTCGGGATCCTCGGGGATGTAAAGCGGGATGACGTGGTCGCCCGGCTTGACCGAGGTGACGCCGCGGCCGATTTCCTCGACGATGCCGACGCCCTCATGGCCGAGGATGGCGGGGAACAACCCCTCGGGGTCCTTGCCCGACAGGGTGAACATGTCGGTATGGCACAGGCTGGTGGTGACGATGCGGACCAGGACCTCGCCGTCCTTGGGGCCTTCAAGGTCGATTTCCTCGATCTCCAGCGGGCGGTTCGGTTCCCAGGCGATGGCGGCGCGGGTTTTCATCTCGGACAGTCTCCTCGGCTTGCATCCAGTGAAGTAATGTTATTACGTTTCGGATATTGCAGGAACCTGCTCGGCCGGTCGATTTCGGACAGGGTTGCCGATGTTCAGGCCAGGGGGCGGGAAGCGAATGACAAGGCAGGGGCCAGCCGCGCCCGGCAGGGACAGCCACCGGGTGCATGTCGTCGTCTATCCTGGCTTCAAGTCGATGGAGGCGGTCGGGCCGGTCAATGTGCTCAGCTATGCCAACCGCCACCTGGCCGAGCGGGGCGATCCGCGCCGCTATGACATCGTGCTGGCTGCGCGCCAGCCCGGCATGGTGCCCTCGGACACGCTGATCTCGCTGGAGGCGGGGCCGCTGCCGGAAGGTCCGCTGGCCACGGTCATGGTCGCCGGGGCGCTCGACATCCAGGCGGCGCTGGCGCGGGAAGCCGGGTTGGTGGAGTGGTGCCGCAGGCGGGCCTTCGAGGCGGAACGCTTCGCGGCGCTCTGCTCGGGGTCGTTCTTCCTGGCCGCGGCGGGGCTTCTGGACGGACGGTGCGCAGCGACGCATTGGAGCGTGGCCGAGCTGTTGCAGAGCCGCTTTCCCAAGGTTCGCGTGGATGCCGACGCGATCTTCGTGCAGGACGGCAGCCTGTGGACCTCGGCCGGGGTGACGGCGGCGATCGACCTGGCGCTGGCCTTTGTCGAGCAGGATTTCGGCCGCGATCTGGCGCTGGCGGTGGCGCGCGACCTGGTGATCTATCTGAAGCGGCCGGGCGGGCAGTCGCAGTTCAGCGCCGCCCTGACCAGCCAGATGCGCGGCCCGCCGGGAATGCGCGACATCCAGTCCTGGCTGCTGGCCAACCTGGACCGGTCCCTGCGCATCCCCGACATGGCGGCCCGCGCCGGGATGAGCCCGCGCAACTTCACCCGCCTGTTCGCCGCCGAACTGGGCACGACCCCGGCCAGCTATCTGGAAGGCGCGCGCTGCGAGCGGGCCAAGGCGCTGCTTCTGGACGGCGACCTGCCGCTGAAGGCCATCGCCTTCCGCTGCGGCTTCACCTCGGACGAGCAGTTGCGCAAGGCCTTCCTGCGCCGGTTTTCGCTGACGCCGCGCGACTATCGCGACCGTTTCAGGACGACGCGGCCGGCCTGAAGGGCGCATTGCAGGACAGCGCGGCTTACCGCTGCGACAATCGCGCCGTGCTTGCCGGCCAGGGATCGTCGAAGGCTTTGCCCGCCCTCCAGGCCGCGACCTCTGCAGGGGTGCAGAAGCATTCCCTGACGGCATCGGCGAATGCCGCAAGCCCGTCGCGGTCGCCGATCACGGTCAGCCGGCAGCGCCGGTCGCCGAATTCGGGCGACATGCCGGCAAGGCGGCGGCGCATCTCTTGGCGTTCCTCGGGCAGCAGGTTCAGGCTGTTGTCCTCAAGCGCGGCGATTTTCCAGTAGTTGACGATCTCCAGCCCGATGCTGCCCGCCGTCTGGTTCCACAGCAGTTGCAGCCGGTCGCGCGTCGGCAGCCAGAAGAAGCCCTTGCTGCGGTGGATGCCGGTGCCGAGGGCGTGGTTATAGACCTGCCACAGCCTTTGCGGGTGAAAGGGGCGGGGGTCCGCGATCACGATGCTGTCGATGCGATAATCCTCGGCCCCGGACATCGAGGCGGTGCCGCGGCTGCGGTCCCAGTCGGTCAGTTCCGCCCCCAGGGCGGCGACGCGCGCATGGTCATAGGGCGGCAGGGCCAGCACATCGGCCAGCCGGACATTGCCCCATTGCATCCCCATGATGTCGGCGAAGGGGTTGAGCGGATGGATCGCCTGCGCGACAGTGCGCAGCGTCTCGCCGGACACCCGGTCCATCTTGCTCAGCAGGATGCGGCTGGCGAACATGATCTGCTCGGCCAGCAGGTTCTCGATCCCGCGCTGGCCGGCGACCAGATGGCGCGAGGCGGCGGGCAGGATGGCGCGGCCCAGGTCGTGGTCCTGCGCCAGCGTCGCCGTGTCCACCACCGACAGGAAGCCGTGCAGCCGCAGGGCGGGATGCGCTCGGATCGCCTCGAGAAGCGGCCAAGGATGGGTGCTGCCCGAGGTTTCGATCAGGATATGGGTGGCGTCCCCCTGCGCGGTCACCTTGTCCACGGCGCGGACGAACTGCTCCAGCCCCTGCGCGCCGCTGATGCTGCCGGCCGGGATGGCGGCAAAGCGCGGGTCGCGGCGCGAGATCGCATCGCTGGTGTCGAGGATTGCGCCATCGACGGCGAGTTTGCTCATCGCGTTGACGATGACGCCTGGCCGGACGCCCGGCATGCTGCGGGCCTGCACCAGCAGGCTCTGCATGAGCGTGGCCTTTCCGGCGCCGAGAAAACGTTGAGGATCGTGACCGGAGCCTGCGGCATGATGTCGTCCTGAATGAAAGCGGGTCAACTGGCGGGGCGCTTGCCTGCGGCCTCGCGCGATGGAAACTTCTGGGCCTGGAAGAGGGGTCGCCTTCCAGCACCACGATCCGCCCGGTTGCATGCAGGATGCCGCATCTCACGCGGATACAGAGTCAATGTTTATCAGTATGTTGAAAGATATTAGTCATGCAGATTCTCATGATGAATTGGGCGAGGCATGCGCGGGTTTTTAGAACCAGCGCCCGGCCATCCGACGGTCATCAGGCTGGGCGCATGGGCCTCGGTCGTGGCGGCATTGGTGACGGCCGGGATCAGCCCGTCGGCGCCGATTTCGAGGCCAGACGGCTGCCTTCCTCGACCTGTCCGACGCAGGGCCGGCCTGAAAACGGCATTGCAGGTCCCGGTGATTCTGGCTATTTGAGTAACGTAATAACATTACATTTACGAGGATGCCATGCCAGCCAGCCAGCAAACGCGCGACAAACGCCTGCCCGTCACCGTCCTGTCCGGTTTCCTGGGGGCGGGGAAGACCACGCTTCTGAACCATATCCTGAACAACCGCGAGGGCCGCCGGGTCGCCGTCATCGTCAACGACATGTCCGAGGTGAACATCGACGCCGATCTGGTGCGCGACGGGGCGGAGCTGAACCGGGCCGAGGAAAAGCTGGTCGAGATGACCAATGGCTGCATCTGCTGCACCCTGCGCGACGACCTGTTGCAAGGGGTGCGCAAGCTGGCCGAGGAGGGCCGCTTCGATTATCTGCTGATCGAGGGCACCGGCATCGCCGAGCCGCTGCCGGTGGCCGCGACCTTCGATTTCCGCGACGAGAACGGCGAGAGCCTGTCGGATGTTTCCCGGCTCGACACGATGGTCACCGTGGTCGATGCGATCAACCTGACGAAGGACTTCGCCAGCGACGATTTCATCTCCGAGCGCGGCGAGAGCCTTGGCGAGGAGGACGAGCGCACGCTGGTGAACCTGCTGACCGACCAGATCGAATTCGCCGATGTGATCGTGCTGAACAAGGCGAGCGATGCCGGGCCGGAGCGGCTGGACCGGGCGCGCAAGATCGTGCGGGCGCTGAACCCGGATGCGAAGCTGATCGAGACCGATTTCGGCCGGGTCGCGGCGGATGCGATCTTCGACACCGGGCTTTTCGACTTCGACAAGGCGCATATGCATCCGATGTGGGCCAAGGAGCTTTACGGTTTCGCCGACCATGTGCCCGAGACCGAGGAATACGGCATTTCCTCCTTCGTCTATCGTGCCCGGCGTCCGTTCCACCCGCGCAGGATCTATGACGTGCTGAACGGCGAGTTGCCCGGCGTGATCCGCGCCAAGGGGCATTTCTGGATCGCCTCGCGCCCGAACTGGGCGGTGGAGTTCTCGCTGGCCGGCGTCGTCTCTTCGGTTACGCCTCTGGGTGGCTGGTGGGCCTCGGTGCCGCGCGAACGCTGGCCGACGCATCCCGACAGCCTCGCCGAGGTGGCGAGGAACTGGCAGGAACCCTGGGGCGACCGCCGGCAGGAGCTGGTGTTCATCGGCGCGGGCATGGACCCTGCGGCAATCACCCAGGCCCTGGACGATGCCCTGGTCGAGGCCTGGGACTTCACGCCCGAAGCCTGGGCGAGGCTTCCCGATCCCTTTCCGCAATGGGGCCAGCGTCGCGTGGCCTGAGCGCGGCAAGGGCGGGGGCTGGGATGCCCCCTCAGAAGCGGACCAGAGGAGAAGCAGCCGCATGACCAAGACCGATACCGCAATCCCGCAAGCTCCAGGCCCCGATGCCGCCGAGGCGCGGGAAATCCGCGAATCCGACAGCGGGCTGGTGCTGCAGCAGGTGGCGCAGCCGGGGGTGGGCGCCGCGATCTGGCGGCGCCGCCTCTCTCCCGCTTTCGCCGAATGGATCGAGGGCATTCCGGTCGGCCAACTGCCGGCCCTGCGCGCCCTGGTGGATTTCCGCGCGGCCGAGAACTGCATCCACGCCGCCTGCGACTGCTCCGGCCTGCCCGCCGGGACGATGCGAGACCTGCTGGCCAGCGATATCGGCGCGCTGGCGCTGGTCTTTGCCCAGGTCGTGCGCAACCCGCTGATGCATATCCGCTTCGAAGCCGTGACGACGGATGCCTGCCGGAAATTCCATGTCGACCAGATGCCCGCCCGGCTGCTTTGCACCTATCGCGGGCCGGGGACGCAATTCGGGCTGGAGGATGCCAGTGGCCAGGTCGTGCCTGCCGGCGAGATGCGCGCCGGCGAGGCCGCGATCCTGCGCGGCGCCCTGTGGCCCGGCATGGAGGTCACGCGGCTGCTGCACCGTTCCCCGCCCATCGCCGGAACCGGGCAGGTGCGGCTGTTCCTGGCGCTCGATCCGGCCGTGGACCCGGCCGCGGCGCGGAGGCTGCACTGATGCGCGGCAACCTTGCCACCTCGCTGCGCCGCCGCCGCAGGCCATGCCCGATCAAGCAATACGACCGCCTGCCGCCCGAGTTGCGCCGCTGGCTGGCGCAGGCGGCGCTGCCCTGGAGCCCGGCTTCCGCCCTGCGCCTGTGGCAGAAGCTTCTGGGCGAGACCGCGGGCAATGCCGAGGCCGTCTGCCGACGTCTCGACCTGATCGAGGCGCGGATGCTGATGCGGGACGCGCCGCGGATTTGGGGCTTCCCGCCGCCTGCCGCCGCGCAGACGGCCGGGGGCGAAAGCGCCCTCCCGCGCCGGTGAATTGCCTTGCCATTCGCCTGCGCAAAAGGGCCGTGGGGCTGCCCCGCCTGATCGCCGGACTTTCCGGCTGTGTGCTCGCCGCGGCTGCCGCGCATCCGCATGGCTTTGTGGATGCGTCCCTGACCCTGCGCCTCGATGACCGGGGACGCCCTGGGTGGCCGAGGTCAGCTGGGCCCATGACGCGCCCAGCACCCTGCTGATCCTGGCCGATCTGGGGCGGGATACGGATGGCGATCACGGGCCGAGCGCGGTCGAGCCCCCCAGGTCTCCCGCCGATGGCCCCAAGGTTTCGACGGGGATCCGTATCTGTCCCGCGACGGCCTGCCGCTTGCCCCGTCCGAACCGCTGCAGCGGTGGCTGGACTCGCGGCGGCCGCCTGATCAGCACGCTCTTTGCGACCCGCCCGACCTGGCGGATGGGGCAATATCCGTCAGGATGGATGATCCGGGTCACTACACGGCCTATCGACTGTCCTCTCCCAAGGGTGTCGGACGGAAGGCCTGCAAGGTCCGAGTATAGCGGGCTGACAGCAAGGCAGGGCACCGTCGCCATGCCGACCAGCCGACGCTGCTGGATGCGCTGGTCGCGATGGGACGAAAGACCACGCCGCCTGTCGGGCTGCCTTCGCCGACGAATGGACGCGGTCCTGCGCGCAGCGGCCCTATGCTTCGTTCGGGGGGATGGCTGGGATCGCGGGCGCGCGCAGGCAGTCGGGCGACAGGTTCGGCAGGTCGGGGATCATGCGCGGGCCTCCTTCGCGGCAAGTTCGGGGAACCAGCGGCCGCCCAGCCACAGGGCGGCGTTGACCAGCAGGATCGGCACCGGCACCTCGACCAGCGGGCCGATCCTGGACACTCCCCGCGCGACGCATCCGCCGCGCATCCTGCTGCTCTACGGCTCGCTGCGCGAACGCTCCTGCAGCCGCTTCGCCACGCTGGAGGCCGAGCGCCTGCTGCGGCATTTCGGCTGCGAGACGCAGGTGTTCCACGCCAACGGCCTGCCGCTGCCCGAGGATGCCGA
>NZ_VCBQ01000037.1:0-45209 GCF_006386455.1 Paracoccus sp. FO-3
TAACGCGGACGCGGCATATTATGTCCTCGACTACCTCGCCCATTCCTTCCCGGTGCAGCTCTACGAGCCCTTCACCGACAGCGAGGGCAACCTGTCGTCGCGGCCTGTGGTGCGCGATGGCCAGCCGGTCGAATGTCGCGAGGCCGCCCGCAGGCGCGATGCGCTGATTGAGAAGCTGGCCTCGCTGCCGCCCGTGCCCGGGGCGCTCGATCAGATCGTCCAGCGCTTCGGCACCGATCTCGTGGCCGAGGTCACGGGCCGCTCGCGCCGCATCGTGCGCAAAGGCGAAGGGCATACCGCGCGGCTTGTCGTGGAATCTCGGGCTGGCTCGGCCAACCTGTCCGAGACCGCCGGCTTCATGGATGATCAGAAGCGTATCCTGATCTTCTCGGATGCCGGAGGCACGGGGCGCAGCTATCACGCCGATCTAGGAGCGAAGAACCAGCGCCTGCGGGTCCACTACCTCTTGGAACCAGGCTGGAAGGCCGATGCCGCCATCCAGGGTCTTGGCCGCACCAACCGCACCAATCAGGCGCAGCCGCCGCTCTTCCGGCCGGTGGCCACGGATGTGAAGGCAGAGAAGCGGTTCCTGTCGACCATCGCCCGCCGTCTCGACACACTTGGGGCGATCACGCGTGGCCAACGCCAGACCGGCGGGCAGGGGCTGTTCCGGCCCGAGGACAATCTCGAGTCCTCCTATGCCCGCGACGCTCTGCGCCAGCTTTACCGCCGCATCTATCGCGGCGATGTGGCTGGCTGTTCTCTCGGGGCCTTCGAGGATGCCACCGGTCTCAGCCTGACCGATGACAATGGTCTGAAGGACGACCTGCCGCCGATCACGACCTTCCTCAATCGCCTGCTCGCGCTGACGATCGACATGCAGGCCGTGCTCTTTTCGGCCTTCGAGCAATTGCTCGACCAGCGGATCGAGGGCGCCATCGCCGCCGGGGTCTACGACGTCGGGCTCGAGACGCTGCGCGCCGAGAGCTTCCGCGTCACGGATGCGCGGGTGATCTACACACATCCCGGCTCCGGCGCGGAAACCCAGCTCCTCACCATCGCGGAAAAGCGGCGCAACACGCCGACTTCCCTTGCGGATGCGCTCGACTGGCTCGATGACCCGAAGGCACGCCTGCTGGTCAACAGCCGTTCGGGCCGGGCGGCGGTGCAGGTGCCTGCCACCAGCCTGATGTTGGATGACGGCACCATCGAGCCCCGCTTGCGGCTGATCCGGCCAACGGAGGCCAGCACGGTTCCGGCCAAGATCATGGACGACACTCACTGGCTGGAAGCCGACCACGCGGCCTTCGCTGCCGCTTGGACCGAGGAACTGGCAGAAGTGCCCGAGTTCTCGGAATCCACGCTGCACATCGTGGCGGGCCTGCTGCTGCCGATCTGGAAGCAGCTCCCCCAAGACGAAACCCGCGTCTACCGCCTGCAGACCGATGACGGTCAGCGCATCATCGGCCGCCGGGTCTCGCCCGCCTGGGTCGCGACCACGCTGGCCACCGACGCGCCGAAGCTGACGGCGGCGCAGGTTCATGCCCTTGTTCTCGAGGGCAAGACCGTGGTGCGGCTGGCCGAAGGGATGGAATTGCACCGCTCCCGCGTCATGGGCGTGAACCGGATCGAACTCTCCAGCTTCACCGAAGCGGCGAAGGACCGGCTGAAGGCTGACGGCTTCTTCTCGGAGATCATCAGATGGAAGCTGCGGCTCTTCTGTCCGACCGATCCTACCGGCATCGCCGTGCTGGATCGTCTGCTTGCACGTTGTCCTGTGACGGGACTACATGCACGCGGAGGTTGTTAAACCATGTATTCCGAGACCGACGATGTGATCCGCGCTCTGGCAGAAAATGCCGAAGGCGTGTGTCGCGCCTACCTTCCCGCTGGGCGGCGGGAAGGGTCCTACTGGATCGTGGGCGATCTGCAGAACAATCCCGGCCGGTCGCTCTTCGTGCGGCTGACCGGTCCCGCGTCAGGGCCTGGTGCGGCGGGAAAGTTCACGGACGGCGCCACGGGCGAGCATGGCGATCTTCTCGACATCATCCGCGAGAGGACCGGGATCTCCCGCTTTCCCGACCTTCTGGCTGAAGCCCGTGCGCATCTTGGCCGTCCGCAGCCGGTCCTCCCGGATGCGCAAATGCCGAATAAGGCCAAAGCCCCCGGGGGCACACCAGCGGCGGCGGCGCGATTGTTTGCAGCCGCGGTGCCGGTCGCCGGCACGCTTGCCGACACCTACCTCCGTTCTCGGGGCCTCTCGCAAGGCGGTACGATGCGTGCGCTGCGCTTCCACCCGAAGTGCTGGCATCGGGATGAGGGTCAGACCCGGAGCGTCCCCAGACTGGCGTTGATCGCCGCGGTCACCGATGAGGCAGGGGCCCTGCAGGGCGTGCATCGCACGTGGTTGGCGCGTGACGGTCAGGGAAAGGCGGCTGTCGAGACGCAGCGGCGTGCCATGGGTCACCTCCTCGGCAATGCCGTCAGGCTGACCCCGCATGACGACATCCTCGTTGTCGGCGAAGGCATCGAGACCATGCTGTCCTTGGTCGAGGCAGTGCCCGGCCTTCCCGTCTGGGCGGCGCTCTCATCAGGTCACCTGGGAGCCGTCCTCCTGCCGGAGAGCTTGCAGCGCCTCTACATTGCCATCGACCGCGATCTCGCCGGGCAACGCGCGGCAGAGAGGTTGAGCGCCAGAGCAACCGAGGTCGGGATTGCCGTTCGGGTGGTGGAGCCGCGGCTCGGGGATTTCAACGATGATCTCCGAGCGAACGGCAAGAAGGCGCTGCGCCAGCATCTGGCAGGGCAGATCGGGCCCGAGGATTGGCATCGCCTGACAGGCTGAGCGTCTCCGCGCAAGGGGCTGTTCAGGACAGCGGGACAGGGGCGGACCGGAACCATCGCAGATTTGACCCGTCATCTCCTGCCTCTTCTCGGGGCAGCTCATCCACCCGTCCCCCGAGCGGCCTTCAAGAGATGGGCAGGCGGCCGTCAAAGGTGCCGCCCCTTCAAGGACGGGGAGCGACTGATTTCCGCCAGCGGCAGAGCCGCCTTTGCATCGCGAGACAAATCAGCCGCCCCCCGTCCTCCTCCACATGCGTTCCGGCCCCGAAAGGGGGTGAAGGGGCGTCCCCTCCCACGGCTTTCGCAGCCCATGAAGGCCGCGCGGGATGACGCGCGGACCAGACAGGCTCGGAGGCAAGAAGAAGATGACGATCCACACCCACGACGACGCGTATGAACCCGCCCACACCGCATCCCCGACCGCCCATGCGCTCGATGAGCTGCAGCTCTACGGCTACCGCCCCTTTGACGAGCCCGATCCCCGCCCGATGCCCGATGGGCAGCGCCTCGCGGTCGCCGTCGCCGACATCTTCGATGCCCTCGTCGCGACCCTGGAAGACACCCGTATGGAACCCGACCTCGAAGAGGTGCTCTGGGGCCAGGTCAACCTCTTTCACCGCGCCACGGCCCGGATCGAGCGGTCGCTCGATGAGAACGAGCAGGCGCAGCGCCGCCTCCAGCGCGAGCAGGACGGCTCCGAGGTGAAATCCACCGAGCTCGAGCGCCTGACGGCCGAAGGCCTGACGCTGATCGAACGGCGCAACTGCATGGACATGATGCGCGATCACGCTGCCACGGAGTTCGTCCATCACACGGGATCGACCTGGCGGCCCCGTGCCGGCTCGATGGCGAACCGCCAGCACATGACCGCCGCGCTGATCGACAGCCGCGACTTCCTGGCCGCCAAGCGCCGCGCGGAAACCGAGGTGATGCTGCCCGCAGGTCCCAAGGTCGCCCTCACCGGCGGGGCCGACTTCAACGATCACCGCCTGATCTGGGGCAAGCTCGATCAGGTCCGGACCAAGTATCCCGACATGGTCCTCCTGCACGGGGGAAGCCCCAAGGGTGCAGAGCTCATCGCCGCCAAATGGGCCGAGTCCCGGGGCGTGACGCAGGTCGCTTTCAAGCCTGACTGGACCAAGCACGCCAAGGCAGCCCCCTTCAAGCGCAACGACGCCATGCTGGACGTGCTGCCCGTGGGCGTCCTTGTCTTCCCGGGCAATGGCATCCAGGAGAACCTCGCCGACAAGGCCAAGAAGCTCGGCATCCCCGTGCTGAAGTTCGAGAAGGGGGCGTGAGCCCCCTCAGTATCCGCTTACGGCCCGGAGCTGCCGAGCGGTCCCCAATCGCGCTGCCCTGCAGCATTCGCCAATGCTGTCGTTTGGACGTGGCGCAGCGAGATTGTAATTTGTGGTGTAGCTGCGCCGGACAAAGCGGAGCATGAGGTAGGTGCAGCGCGGGTCATCAAGCATCCAGCGGGATGCCCTCACGATAAGATATGGCCACATCTTGCGCACTCTGGAACGCCTTGCACAATGTGTGCTATAAAGGCAGCATGTTCCTTGAATATTCGACGAGGAATCGCCCTTGACCGCAATGCTCGCCCTCCAGACTGCATTTCCCGGCATCTGTCCGTGAACGAAGCCGTGGAAAAATTGGATCGAAGGCGGGATAGAGGAGCGCGGCGCAATCTACGCGCAGCGCTACGACATTCTGTGCAAGCGCCGAGTGCAGGAAGGACTTTATTCAAGCGCCACCTTTCTCGCGTCACCGCGTGAAGCAGCCAGGACGGCGCGTACAGACATCTCAGCGAGCTTAAATCACTCAAGACCTTCGTGACCCCATTAGCGGGGCATATTGCGGCGGTTGCGGCGAGGTAGGAGGAAAGCATGCGAATTAAGAAAATCCACGTCAAAAATTACCGCTCGATCATCGACGGCGAAGAGTTCGAAATCGACAAGAACAAAACTATCCTGGTAGGCCCCAACGAAGCGGGTAAAACTGCGCTTTTGCAAGCGATCCAGCACCTAAACCCGCCCAGCGGTGTAAAGCCACTCAGTGCGCTGCGGGACTATCCGCGCTCCCGCTACAGCAAGATCACAACGGGCGAAGTTGATCCCGCCGAAACGAAGGTTGTCGAAGCCGAGTTCGAGTTGGACGATGACGATCGCGCGCTTCTCCCCGAGGGTATGAAGTCGGCGAGCTATGTCCTGTGGCGGAACCTCGACAATTCGACAGGCCATCGATTGGTCGGCGTTCCTGCAAAGACGAAATACTCTGACATCGAGAAGGACTTGCTTCGTCTGGCGGCTCACGTTGACGGTCGGTACTCGCCTGCCGAGGGCGCTGCAGAAAGCAAGCCGTCCGACAAGCTCAAGGCCACGACGGCGGGCTGGCACGCTTGGAACATAATCGAAGGAGACAAAGCCAAGGCGTTGTCGGACTGGCTTGAAGCGGCGCTGCCTCTCATTGATGAAGACAATGAGAAAGAAGAAGCGCGCTACGACAGCCTCAAGGCCGCAATTAGTATCGGGGACGCCCGTAACGCCGCGGTTAGGGCGCTTCGGGAGCGCGTCCCGGTTTTCGTCCTGTTCAGCAACTATTTCCGCGTCCGTCCGCTGATCCACCTCAAGCAACTGGCGGCGAGGATCGCGAACGGCACTTTGGACGAAGAGCGGTTTGACTACGGAAATGTTTGCCTCCTGAACCTTCTCGGGTTCACTGCCGCCGAACTTTCCGAAATGGGCACCGCGCCCGATCCCGATGCCAACAATCCTGATGCGATGGAAACCTATCGGGAGAAGCTCGATAAGCGGCAATATCAGCTCAACGCCGCTGAAGTTAGCCTCACGCGCGAAATCAGGTCGGTCTGGAATCCCGATGAAAGCAAGGGTGAAGCCGCCAAGCTGCGGCTGCGCGCGGACGGCCAATATCTCAAAGTGACGGTTGAAGACGACCTCGGCGTAGAAGTTGAACTTGACCAGCGCTCCGAAGGGTTTCAGTGGCTTGTGTCCTTCTTCGTGGTCTTCTTCGCCGAAGCGGAGGGCGACCATAAGAACGCCGTGCTCCTGCTCGATGAGCCAGGGATGAGCCTACACGCACTGAAACAGCGCGAATTCCGGAAAACAATCTCGCGGCTCGCTGCCGACAACCAGACGATCTATTCGACCCATTCACCGTTCCTTGTCGGCCCAGACGAGCTTGATCTCGTCCGCGTCGTCGAGATGGCGAACAGGGAAACGGGAACCAAGGTCCACACGTCCGTCACCGCGAACGATCCTGCGGCTCTACTGCCGCTGCAGGAAGCCCTCGGCTACGACCTCGCCCAGAGCCTCTTCACGCAGAAGCAGAATCTCGTCCTCGAAGGACTTACGGATTACTGGTATGTCGATGCCGTTGCTGCACTTCTGCGGGACTCGGGCGACGTGAATCTTAACGAGAAGATTGCCCTTGTTCCGTCCAACACCGCAAGCAAGGTCGTGTATTTCGCTACGATCCTTCACGCCCAAGGATTAAAGGTGGCGGCGCTCTTGGATTCCGACAGTGCAGGCGACCAAGCAGCGAAGCAGGACACTCTTGTCCACACGCTCGGCAACAAGGGCATATTGCGGACGAAGGACTTCCTCGGCAGTCCCGTCAACGCTGCCGAAATCGAAGACATGCTCCGTGAAACGCTGATCTTCGTCGCCAAGTCGGACTGCGGCTGGGATGTCACCGCCGTTGCGGCGAAGCAGAAAGACCGCCCACTCGTCAACATCTTCAATAGCGAAATTAAGGATTTTTCGAAATACCGTCTCGCAAAAGCTTTCGTTCGCTGGTCACGCGACCATTCCGCCAAAGATTTGACGTCGGATGAGCGCAAACAGTGGGTAAAGCTGATCCAAGCGATCAACTCCGCATTGAAGTAGCTGCAATGAGCAAGTGTTTGAAACACTTTTGAACAATGCGTCAAAGAGTTCGAACGGCCGCTTCACGTGGATTGTGCATCAGCCAAGCCGCACTGCCGCAGGTCCGCTTCCCGCCCATCGCGTCGATGGAAATTACATAATCAAAATTATGCGTCATAGCTTTGTAGCCGCAAAGTAGAACTGTCGCACACGCCCTTCTCGCCACGGCGCACCTCAGTCATCCGCTGAAGGACTTCCTCGCTTCGCCTTCGGTCATCCAGTCCTGCCCACCGAAGGCAATGAGTGCGACGAAGACGCAGTTCTTGTTGAGATCGGCGCGGAACACGACGGTTAGACGATGGCCGCGTCCACCATGACGGACCAGCCATCCGTCCAGCGGTGGCGCCAAGCGAACGCCTGACATCGGGTTGGCAGAGATGTCGGCAATCAGGTCGTCGACCTCATCAAGGCGCCTGCCGGCGGCGTCGAAGTCTCCGCCGGTGACGTCGACGATGTGATCCACCAACGCGGCAAGGTCTTGGTCTACCAAGGGATGTCGAACGATGCGCATCAGGCAGTGGTGCCACCGGCAGCCTTTGCAAGTCGAGCAAGATGCGCGCGCGCGCCTGACGTGATGCTTTCGCCCGTTCGAACGGGTTCCCAGGTATCAGGGGGAAGCGCGAGGCGCCGCTGGACTTCGGCTTCAAAGAGAAGACGCTCCCGCTCCCGCGCTGCCCGCGCGCGTGCCATCTCGCCAGAGACCGCAGCGCTTATGTTCGGATACTCGCCGCTCTCGACCAGCTCTCGGGCGAAGTTGAAAGCTGCATCCGTGAAGCTGACACTCTGTTTGTGTACGCCCATCATCGTCTCCGTCGGTAGTCCATTGGAGCACCATAGCCTTCCCGCTGAATGTTTTCAACAATTGGAAGCGGGCAAGGGTCTGGATGTCATGGCTGAGCGATAGACGCAGAATCTATAGCTCACGAGGGACGACCGGCAGACGATCCTTGCCGGACGAGTTGTGCAATGCCGAGTGCTGCCGCGCTTCTTCGCCGATCACGGCGCCGCGTGTTGCCCTTTCGTTTCGCTTCTGGTCCAGTCATGCAGCACGACGTTGAGCTAAGGCGGCACCAAGATGAATACCCCAAATGGCGACCTCGACCGTTGGCCGGACCCGGCCGTCGCAAACGCTCGCCGCAGCGTCTTCGCGCAGGACCTTGTCGTCGAAGGTGATGCCACCTCCAATGGACCGATCGAGGTCCAAGGCAATGTCGTTGGCTCACTGCGGGCGCCGGAGATCACCGTGGCTGGTTCAGGTCGTGTTGAAGGTTCCGTGGTCGCCCACGACCTCGTCGTGCTCGGGGTGGTTTCCGGCAGGGTCTCAGCGCGAAACGTTCAGCTCGCACCGAGTGCGGTCGTGCAGGCCGACGTCACCCATGAGCAGATCGCCATCGAGGCCGGTGCCGAGCTGGAGGGCAGGCTTCAGCGTAAGGCCTGACAGATCTCACACCACAAGGTCTGGCGGCAGCATTTGGCCAGCAGGCAGATAGCCCCGCCGCATCTTCTGTCGAAGAGTTTGAGATGCCGCCCTCTCCGCTTCTTCCACGGTGGCGCAAGTCTCGAGTCTTGTCCGTCCGTGCGTTCCGATCCGGCCCCAGGTCCGCAAGACGGAGACGTCTCCGAACAGCGTCGCCGCAACATCGATGCAGTAGAATCGCGCCATCTTGTGCTCAGGGTCGATGCGGTGCAGATGTGCCAGAGCCAAGGCGGTCCTCCTCTGCACAGACTCCGCCTTATTGCTCTCCAAGTCTAATTGCATTTCTGAATCGATCCGGGCGGTCCGATTCAGAAAGCTGATGGGTCATGGTGACGGATCGCCCGGTGTTCCCTCGACAACCTCGACCCAGAGGACGCCACGCAGGCTTTCTTCCGGGACCAGCCACACGGTCCTGAACCGGCCATTCACGGTGCGGTGCCGTTCTGCAACGAGTTCCCGGTCTCCGCGGTCGATCCGCCACAGGCGACGATCGATGGTCGGGCTTTTGGAGCTGCTTCTAGCGACCTCTTCCATACCGGCCTCCTGTCATCCGTTGACGGCTAGCGGTCATGGACATGAACTCTGTCAGAACATATCTAACGACATCAGAAGTGGTGCTTTGCTGTCGCCACGCGAACCACGAAAGGCTTTCCTGTCGATGCATGTTCTGTCCCCCGTTCTGGCTGTTTCCGCGCTTGCGGCGATGTCTGTTCCCGTCCACGCGCTCGACGCCTGGACGATAGGTGTCGAACGTGGCCTGCCGACCTACGCGCTCACCAGCGAAGCGGGTGAGGTGCGGCTTGTCTGCGATCCGGATCGCGTCTTTGGGCCAACGCCCAACGGCGCGTTCGTGGTTCGCTTTGTCAAAGACGCCGCACCGGACATGGTCGTCGTTCTCGCAAAGTCGGGCGAACAGGCCCGCCTGCCGGTCAACAACGGCATCGCCGCACAGGCATCGGTTGACGCAGCGGACTGGTCGAAAATGGTGGCTACCTTCCGCTCGGGCGGCGAGTTCGCGCTCGTTACAAGCGCCGACAGTCTGACCTTCGAGACAGCGCCGCTGCCCGATCTTGCCTGCGAGTAACCGGAGGCAGTTCATCGAATTCTGTTGCATTGTCCGGGTCTATCTGACGCGTCGCGCCTCGATCAGCAGCGACGCAATCGCGGCGAGGAAGGCACCAACGATCGTCGCCCGGGCCTCGATCAGCCAAGGGTCATCAAGTGCCGCATGCATAGCCCGGATAGCGGAGCTTTGGGCGTAGACGGTCATCGGTTCGCCGACCGCCATGTCCGATGCTGCCATGGCAAAGATGCGCCTCGCCTCATCGACATGCGGCGCAAGATCATCTTCCGCCAAGAGCCGCCGCAGTTCGGCCCGGGCTTCCTTGGCAAAGGCGCGCAGCATGTAGGCTGGGGTCACGTCGCCCGCGCCAGGGATCTGCTCAAGCTGCTTCTCGATTGCCAGCGGCAGCCGAAAGAGGACCACCAGCTTCTCTTTCCGGGGCCTCGCCAACCCACTGGCAGCACATTCGGGCGGCGAAGCGGGGGACTGCGGCCGACCACTCTCCCCTTCCCTCTTCCCGGCAAACTCCGGGTCGGCCAAGTGCTCCGTCGTCATGTCGGGAAGCTGGGCCTTGCCGCACTCGACATTTCCTCCCTGCTCCGGCGCACGCCGTTCGGCAAGAATGCGCGACTGCACCTCGCGCGATGACCGCAACCGTGCGGCGGAGTTCTGCAGACCTGGTTCTTCCGCTGCCGGGGAGGGTGCGACACGTGCAGGAAGGCGGAAACGGCTCATGCAGGGATCACCTCGTCGATCCCGGTCAGGACAAGTTCCGCAACTACAAGCTGGCGTGTGATGGCATCCGCCACCAGCCGACCGCCGGGTGCTTTGGCGTTGGCGCGGGCCGCCGGTCCAAGGGGGCCGTGATAGCCCAGTTGTTCGAGGATTCTCGAATGCGGAACGATCACGTCGAGATGGTCGAGACGCAGGATCTCTTGCAGCACGTCTTGGTCGCGCTTTGGCAGTTGAGCCATCCCCCCTTCCCGGGTTGCGGCGTCGATGATCTTCGGCCCCGCGTCCATGACGAGGACCCGGACCGCCGGGAACCGCTCGCCCTCGGCAATCGAGGCGCGGAGGTCGTCCATCCAGAGGACGGCGCGATGGGTCATTTCCCATTCGGCGTAGACGGGGCGGGCTGGGATCAGCACCAGATCGGAGATCAGGCAGAAGTCCTCGGTGTCGGTGTGGGTGCCAGGCCGGGTGTCGATCACGACGAGATCGACGCCGCGCGCTTCCTCGGCCTCGAGGAGCGACAGAAGCCCTTCAACACTTTCCGGTGGCGAGAGGATCGCCAGGCTCTCCGGCCAGTCGGGCTTTTGCGCACTCTCCCACGTGGCCAGTTCGAAACTGTCGCGCCAACGGCCGAGTTGAGCGTTCACATCACCGTCGATCAGGGTGACGCTGCGCCCGAGGTTCAGTGCTGCAGATGCGAGAAGCATGGCGGTCGTGGTCTTGCCCGAGCCGCCCTTGGTCTGCACGATGGTAATGACTTGCATGAAATGACGCCTCCACAAACGGTACTCGATACACCTTGCACCGACGCCCGGCGTTCTTTCATGACGCTGCGGAAGGCAGTGCACCGCGGGCAAGCCAAGATCCAGCGAAGCCGTTGTAAAGGCGTCACTAATCCGACCGACGTGCGGTGCGCCGTTTAGGCATAAGGTTGCAGAAACGTCAAATGGCATGTGCTGGAAGTTGTAACACACCGCCGAAGCCTTCATGTTTCCTAAGGATTCCCGCAGCCGTGATGCTGCGGCGCGGCGTCCGAGCACTCCTTCGGCCTAGCCGCAATCGAGGCTATCTGCCTTCCGGCCCGTATGACGGTTTGCATGTCTGCATGCCTGCATAGGTGACAGGCCGCATGCCTGCGTTGGAACCTGTCCGCACGGCTGATCCGAAGGCAGGGTGACATCAGGCCTCTGTCTAGGGACGATCCCGAATATGACCCGCCAACCGGATGCATGCCGGACAATCTGCCTGCTTGCCTGTCGGCCTGCTTGCCAGTTCGCCTAGTGACGGGTTGACGCTACGCCGATCCAGCCTGTGGCTTCATGCCCAAAGCCATTCATCGTCGGCCATCTTCCGCAATGGGCAGGCCTTGAAGCATCTTGAGGCCCCTTCCCCGGCCCCCCTTCTCTTCCCGGGCAGCCCTTCCTTCAGACTGTCGTGCCCGTCCCAACAGCCCTCATGGAGGGACCGCACACTTCTGCAAAGCCCAAGGTTTCAAGGCGCTCGACCACTTTGGTCTCGCGTTGCACGGAGGCCTGACGGCCGGGGCGCAGGGACGCAGTCGGCGGGCAAGCCGCCGACCCCTGACGCCATATTGAGTCCTCACCGGCTGTCCGGTTTCCGCACGCGGGCTCCTCTTCAGAGGAGCGGAAACCGGCCGGTGAGGACGGTTGGCAGGAACGGTGGTGTGTGGTACATGATGCGCAATGACTGCAAAACACATTTAATGATGCAATGCCACGCTCACGCCTGACCTCAACTGAGACTGCAGCCATCACGGCGCGGCTCCTCGCTGGCGAGAGCGTCGCGGCCGTGGCGAGGTCGATGGGCCGTTCCCGCCAGGCGCTGTCACGGATCAAGGGCAGCCTTGATCGGAAGGAGGTGCGGCGGCTTTCGGTAAAGTTGAACATCCGCATCACGGAAGACGAGCATGCAGCCTTTCAGGCGGTTGCCGAAGCAAACGGTCTGACGGTTTCCGAGGCAGTCAGGCATCTGGTCAGACAGGCAAGCGATCGTCTGGCCATCCAGGCAGACGAGCTTGATGCCATCGCTGCAGCCAGGCGGGAATTGTCCGCTGTCGGCAACAACCTCAACCAGATCGCCCGACTGGGGGCGGTCGGTCGTCTGACCTGGAATGCCCGTGATGCCGCCCTGGTGCGCAAGGTCGGAGCGCGGGTCGATGACCTTGTCGAAGAGGTGGTCCACCTCCTCTCGGCGCTGAGGGCCAAGCAGGGACTTGGTGATCAAACCTCTCCTTTCGTTCTTGCCACTGATACTTCTGCCGAGGCGCCGAAATGACCCGGTCGCCTTCCGTCGAGGATCTGGTTCTCGGTCATGTTCTCGACGACCGTCGTCGTGGGCGGGGTGGTGGCGACGGCTCATCGTCCCGTCTCGGCACGCGCAAGGAACGCCAGACCCGGGCGCTTCTGCGAAACGCTGGTGGGCCCCGTGGCTGGCAGTCGGTCGTCAAACGCATCGCCGGCGGCAGCGCCCGCACCCCACAGGAGCTGAAGCGCCTTCTCGACTATGTGGCCCGGGAAGAGGGGGTGCAGAGCACTTGGTGCAACCTGGCGGGCTATGAGCGTGATTTCGATCCTGCCCGAACGGAGCGGACGGCCGATATCTGGTCTTCGACCTGGACAGGTGCGCCGCGTCGGGGGCATGCCGATCACATCGTCCTGAGTTTTCCGCGGGGGGTGGACGCCGAACGTGCTGAGGTCATCGCCCGGGAATGGGGGCAAGCTGTGTTCGGGTCCGGTGAGTATGGGGATGTCTGGCGATACGTTGCTGCCCTGCACAAGGACACTGACCATCTGCATGCGCATTTCGTGGTCGATAAGCATGGCATCGAGGAAGGCCGATTCCTATCGATCTGTCGTCATGCCGCGCTGAACTTCGATGTGATGCGCGAGCTTCACGCCGAGATCAGTCAGTCGCATGGGCTGAACATCCTCGCCTCGTCGCGCCTTTCCCGCGGCATTGTCGAGAACCCGCCGCGCCAATCCGAGCTGCGTGCATCGCGAGAGGGCGGGAAGGCCACGCCACCTCCCCCGCCGCCGCTGTCTGACGGGGAGCGGAGCCGACGGCTCGCCGCGATGCAGGGCTTCGCCCGTGAATACAAGACCCTTGGCGACCTCGCCGGTCTTGCCGCTGCAGCCGGCATCGAGACGGCCACCTCTTCCTACCTTACCCGGCTGGCCCGGGCGCTTGGCGCCTCTGCCGCCGCTCTCAGACAAGGAGTTCCCCTGATGCCCGATCACTCGCTTCATGCCGAAGGCGATCCCGCCGCACGGGTTGAGGCTGCGCGCAGCGAGATGATCGCTTCGGCCACGGAGGCTTGGGAGGCAATCCGTGCCATGGAACCCTCGGCCGAGCGGGTCAATCTTGAACGGAGCTTTGCCGAACAGGCACGCGCCTCCCTGAAACTTGCGCCCGACAGCATCCTCCTTGCGGAGCATGCGCAAGTCGCCGACCGGAGCACCGACCCCTACTACATCCCGACCCTCGCCTCGCTTGCGCGGCTGGAGCAGGGCCAGACCAAGGGCGTTTCTCTCGATGAAGGTCTACGCGCGACCCTTGCCCATGTTCGCGACGAGATCGGCGAACGGCTGACGGCGCTCTTCTCGATCCGGGAAGATGAACTTCGTATAGCAGGCACGTCCATCGAGGAAATGGTTGCGCGGTTCACGTTGGCGGAACGCAGCGAAGGGCAGAGGGCAAGCTGGATCGACGCCCAGCCGAACACGATGCAGAAGGTGTTCTGGATGGAGACGGAGCGTGCAATCGGTCAGGAGATCGATGGCGCGCTCATGGGCCTCGATCTGACCCCTGCCCTTACCGAAGCTCTGGCAAAAGATCAGCTCCTTACCGCCGATCGGCATTTACGCCTGTCAGAGGTACCCGCACTCGAGGCCATAGTCGACCGGATGCATGACACCCTGAAGCCTGAGGACCTGGACCGCGTTCGGTCAGGGGACCTCGCTCCGCTCAACGAACAGGTCCGAGATCCGGCGCTCAGGGCTGCGGTGGCACATGAGTTGAAGAACGAAGGTGACCTTGGCGCATCCAGCGAGGTCGGACCATGGGCAGATCTGGCACGGGCGCAGCAACGCGCCGCCGAATTGGGGCAGCGTGACCGCACCGCCGAACGCGACACCGGCCACGAACTCTGAGGACAGACCCATGCTTTCGAACCTCGACACCGCCTGGCGGTATCCGCTGGCGCTGCTCCTTGGCCTGCTGATCGGTCTCTACATCGGCGGCATGCTGGCGACGATCTACGTGATCACCGCCTTTCGCGAGAGCCTCGACACCCTGAGCCCGATGGGCCCCTGGTTCCTGCGTTATGCCTGGGCCGACCTCGCCGCGCGGCCTTCGGTCCTGCAGGGCGCGCTGATCATCACGGGTGCCGTGACCGTCGCCTTGACGCTTGTCGGACTTGCCGGAGTGCATCGCGGGCGGCTGAACCAGTATGACGATGCGCATTTCCAGTCACGCCGCGAGTTGAAGCGCAACCGCATGGTCGGAACCCACGATCAGAACGGCTTCCTCTTCGGCAAGCTCGGCCTCCCGAATTCCGATGCGCCCTTTGTGATGGCGCCGCCGGACCGCTTCCCGCACGCGATGATGATCGCGCCCACGGGCCGCGGGAAAGGCGTCGGCTTCGTCATCCCGAACCTCCTGCACTTTTCAGGCTCGGCGATCATCCTCGACGTGAAGGGCGAGAACTTCGCGAAGACTTCGATCCACCGCAAGCATGGCCTGAAGAACGGCATCTGGTACTTCTCGCCCTTCGACGAGGACCGAGGATCGCACCGGTTCAATCCGCTTGCCCGGATCGCCGCTCTGCCCTCCGCCGAGCGTCAGTACACCGCGCTGAACTCGATGGCTGACCTTTTCCTCATCCCGGAAGGCGAAAGTGCGCAGAGCTTCTTCAATGCCGGCAAACGGCTGTTCATCGCATCGTGCCTCTATGCCATCGAACAGCGCCGCCCGACCCTGGGCTTTGCCGGTGAGATCATGGCCGGGGGCGGTGACAAGAAGAAAAGCTACACGGCCATTGCCGAGACCACGAACATCTCAATCGTCTCCCGCACCTTCCTCGAGATGGCCGACGTCCCGGAAAAAACCCTCGGGGCCTATGTGTCCGTCATCCAGGGATCCGGTCTCGAACTTTGGAACGACCCTGCGGTGGACCGGGTGACTTCCGCCAGCGACTTCGACTTCTCGACCTTCCGCCGCGATCCCCAAAGCCTCTACATCGTCGTCCAGCCCGAGCACCTGAAAACCTTGGCCCCCCTCGTTCGTTTGCTCTTTGCCGATGCCATCGCCTCCCTCCAGCGACGCGAGCCGGGACCGGACGAGCCCCATGCGGTAATGTTCCTCATGGACGAATTCGACCAACTCGGCCGTCAGCCCCTTGTCCTCTCCTCGATCAAGACCATCCGCAGCTTCGGCGGCCGTTTCTTTATCATCTCCCAGACCATTCCCGGTCTGGATGACATCTATGGCGAAACCGGGCGGAGGTCCCTGCAGGGCGGGGCTGGTGTGCAGATATACATGACGCCCCAGGATGATCGGACCGCCGAGGTGCTGTCGAACGCGTTGGGGAGATCCACCATCACGGCCGTGACCGAAAGCCAGTCGCGGGTGCGTGCACTTGAAGACAGCGCGAATGTCAGCAGGCGCTCAGAAGAGCGACCGTTGATCTCGGCGAACGAGGTGCTGCGGTTTCCGCTGGATGAGGTGCTGGTGCTGCCCGAGGGACAGTATCCGATCCGGGCGCGGCACATCCGGTACTTCGAGGATCGGCACTTTGCCCCGATTGATCGAGCGCGGAAAGGTAAGGGATTGCCGAGTATACCGGGAAGCGGAGCGGTTGGCAGGCAAATCGCCGTTGGAAAACTGTCGGGGTTGGCTGCGTCCGCCGGACAGGCAGATGCCGAGGTCTTCGGGGAGGCGGCGCGGGTGTTTCGGGCAATTGCGGAGAGCGCCAAGCACACACGGAAAGTGCCGACTCGGGTCTAACCGATGCTTGGTCGCTGAACCTCACCTCATGCTCCTACAGGCAAACTTCGGCCTATTTCGGTCCGCCGACCCTGTTTACGTGCTTCTATCGGAATTCCCCTAACCAGTCATTCTTTCCTGCCGCAGCAATTCCTAGTCGAACCAAAAGCGACGGTGTGGTGAGCGGGAGTTCTTCGCCACATGGCGCGGGCATCACCTAGCCGGACCAAGAAGATCCGCAGCGGCACGTCTATGCAGACCTGCCGTTGCAAAGTGATCTTCGCGAAGGGATCTTTGAACAAAGCTTCGGCATCTCTGTCCCCAACCGAAACGGCCGCTAATGTCGGAGAATATCCAGCACCGGGCATTCGGGACGATCCCCGCCGCTGCAAAGCGCGGCGGTGCGGGACAGGAGAGCTTCGATCCTTTGCAGGTCGGCGATCTTTGCCCTGACATCCGTCAGATGTGCCTCGGTTTTTTCTTTGACCTCGGCGCAGGACTGCAGCGCGCCATCGCCAAGGCCAAGCAATCCGCGAATGTCGTCTAGCGAAAACCCCAGCTCGCGGGCGCGCATGACGAAGCGCAGGCGCTGCACATCCGTGGCCTCATAGGTCCGATGACCTGCATCCGTCCGGGCGGGTGGTGGCAGGATGCCCGCCGTCTCGTAATAGCGGATCGTCTCCAGATTGCAGCCGGTCGCGCGGGCCAGATCGGCCCGGCGCAATACCCCTGCCTTGAGGCTTTCTTTGCGGGTCGCAGCTTCGTGAACGACAGTCATGGTGATTTCCCTTGCACCTGTAGTCACTACAGACCGTAGGCAGGTTGCAACGGGATGACAAGGAACCCTGCGATGAGTGACATTCACGATGCCGAAACCGCGCCGCGAAGCGCCGATCACAAGGGCCTGTTTGCCACACTTGGGCTGGCGGGGGCGTTTCTGGCCTCGGCCTGCTGCATCGTGCCGCTGGTGCTGGTGACGCTGGGAATATCCGGTGCATGGATCGGAAATCTGACAGCCCTTGAACCCTACAAGCCGCTGACCTCGGGCATCGCCATTGTCTTTATCGGGCTGGGGTTCTGGCACGTTTATTTTTGGACAAAACCCGTATGCGTGGAGGGGTCGTACTGCGCCCGCCCGCAATCGTCGCGCCTCACCAAAACGGTGCTTTGGGCGGCAACAGTGCTGGTCCTGCTGTCCGTGACGCTCAACTGGTGGGCACCTCTGCTTTACTGAAACCAAAAGGAAACCTTATGAAACGTTTTGCAATTCTGGCTCTCGGCGCGGCGATGCTCGGCCTGCCCGCCACAGCGTCATTCGTCTTCGCCCAATCGGCTCCGGCGACCGCATCCACACTGACCGAGGTCACTTTCGATGTGCCGGACATGACTTGCGGACTCTGCCCGGTGACGGTCAAGGCCGCGATGAGCGGGGTCGAAGGGGTGCAATCGGTCGAGGTGGACTTTGACAGCCGCAGCGCGATGGTGATCTTCGATCCGGCCCTGACCAATGCGGCAACGATTGCGGAAGCCTCGGCACAGGCGGGCTATCCGGCCAATGTGAAGGGCTAAAGCCAATGCGCGACGACATTCAGGGCGGGGTGTTGGCGACGCTGATCGCCGCCCCGCTGGTGGTTGTCTGTTGCGGTGGTGGTGGCATCGCCCTGGCCGCGATCATCGGTGCGGTTGGCGGATGGATCAGCGGCGCTGGCGGCCTGGTAGCAGTCATGATGGCAGCCGTTGCGGCACTGACTTGGCGCAGCCGTCGGCGCGCGCAGTTGGGAAGCTGCGAGCCGGGCGTTTCGGAAAGGCAGCACGGGCCATGAGCGGCGATCCATCCGAACGCCGTCTACTGATCACCGGCATTGTCGGCACCGTCATCGCCGCGCTGTGCTGCTTCACGCCGGTTCTGGCCGTGCTCCTCGGTTTTGTCGGCCTGTCAGCCCTGCTGGGTTGGCTTGATGTCGTGCTCTTGCCTGCCCTCGCCGTCTTCATCGGCCTTACGATTTATGCCCTCTGGCGACGCCAGCGGAACCCCAGAAACTCCTAAAGGAATACAATCATGAACGATTGCTGCACCATTCCCCGTCCAGACCAAAATTCTTTCGACATGGCTGTAATCGGGGCGGGATCGGCGGGGTTTTCCGCCTCGATCACGGCGGCCGGGGCGGGCGAGCGTGTAGCGCTGATCGGACACGGGCTGATCGGCGGCACCTGTGTGAACGTGGGCTGCGTGCCGTCAAAGGCCTTGATCCGTGCGGCGGAAGCGATCCACGGCGCGAAGGCGGCGAAACGGTTTCCGGGACTATCCGGGGCTGCACAGGTCGATGATTGGGCGGCGCTGATGGCCGGGAAGGACGCCTTGGTTTCTAGTCTGCGTCAAAAGAAATATGCCGATCTGCTGCCCGGCTATGAGGGGATTACCTACATTGACGAAGGGGCGGCCCGGCTTGTCCCCGGTGGCGTGCAGGTCGGCGCGCGCCTGATCCGTGCGCCCAAAGTCATCATAGCCACGGGTGGCCGCCCCGCCCTGCCGCCCATTCCGGGAATCAGGCAAGTGCCCACGCTGGACAGCACGTCCCTTCTTGCGCTGGAAACGCTGCCGGAAAGCCTAGTCTTCCTTGGCGGTGGCTATATCGGTGCGGAACTGGCACAGATGATGGCGCGGATGGGCGTCAAGGTTACCATGGTCTGCCGCTCGCGCCTTCTGCCGCAGGCCGAACCCGAAGTGTCGGAAGCTCTGACAGAGGTGTTCCGGGGCGAAGGCATCACAATGCACTGCGGCGTGACCTATGATACTTGCAATCGGGATGGCAAGCGCGCCGTGCTGTGCATCGAAGAACGCGGCAAGCGACTGGAACTGACAGCAGATCATCTGGTGCTGACCACCGGACGCAGCCCCAATACCGAAGGCCTGGGGCTTTCCGAAATGGGGATCGAGACCGACCGGCGAGGGGCAATCGTGGTGGGCGACGACATGCAGACCACCCGCCCCGGCATTTATGCCGCAGGGGATGTGACCAACCGTGACCAGTTTGTCTATATGGCCGCCTATGGAGCAAAGCTGGCCGCAAGGAATGCCATGGGCGGTGCAGAGTGCTATGACAATAGAGCGATGCCTTGGGTGGTGTTCACTGATCCGCAGGTGGCGGGCGTAGGGTTGACTGTGGAACAGGCCGTTGCAGCCGGCTATGACGTGAAAACCAGCGTTCTGACGCTCGACAACGTGCCTCGAGCGCTCGCGGCCCGTGACACGCGCGGTGTCATCAAACTGGTGGCGGATGCAAAGACCGATAGACTTTTGGGCGGTGTGATCGCCGCGCCTGAAGGTTCCGACAGCGCCCAGACGCTGGCCATGGCCCTGAAGTTCGGGATGACCACCAAGGCACTCGGGGAGACCATTTTCCCTTATCTGACCACGGTCGAAGGCCTGAGGCTCGCGGCTCAGACCTTCGATAAGGACGTGGCGATGCTTTCGTGCTGTGCGGGATGAAGCCGTGCCCGCCGCCCGTGAGGTGGCGGACATTGCAGCCGACAGCTCCCAGCCCAGATCCCGGCCCAGTTCGCGCTGCCTTTCCAATTCAAGCTGACGCCGCCGCTTGCGCTCTTCGTCGAACTCATGCTGCTGCTTTTGACGCGGTTTTAACGTGCTGCGCCCAGCGGCTTGATTGAAGCGGTCGCAGATCGCCTCTGCCTCGTGGGCATCTGCTATTGTTGCATGTTGCAACTGAAACGCCTCACCTGCATCAGGCCGCTTACCGCCCTTCGCGACCCTCACAGGCACAGTATCTCCGCCACCCCACGCCGCCCAGCCTGCCGCGAAAGTTGCACCACCAGATCCACACTTCCCTCGCAGTACCGCTTCACCTCCTCGAACCCCATGCCCAGCCCGGCGGCCATGACCATGATCGCCAACCGATCTATGGCTTTCCGGGCGGTGTCGGCATGGATGGTTGTGAACGAACCACCGTGCCCGGTGTTGATCGCTTCCAGGAAGGTCCGGCTTTCCTCACCCCGCAACTCACCAAGAATGATCCGGTCTGGACGCATCCGAAGCGAGGCTTCCAGTAGCCGCGCAGGCGTCCGTTCGCCTTGGGCACTGCGATCAGCCTTAAGCGATACCGCGTTCTCCTGACGGGGGAACAGCTCATAGGCATCCTCGATGGTCAGGATCCTCTCGCCCGGGTCCACCATCGACAACAAAGACCGAGCAAATGTCGTCTTGCCGGTCGAGGTGCCGCCAGAGATCAGGATGTTCATGCGCTCCTCGACGCAAAGCCGCATGGCCTCGACGACCTGCCCCGCCTCAGCAAGCTTCATTGCCTCCCCTGCCCTTGCCCGACGCTTGGCGTCGAGATCGACAAGACCACCGTGTAGGAGGCGCGGCTCGATCAGCTGATCGGCCGAAACCTTGAATGGCCGGAACGTGATAGCCATCCCGCCTTCCACTATGGGCGGCGCCACAACCTGCGCCCGGATCGCCATATCGCCCAAGACGATCTTTCCCGAAACGGTCGGCTTCTTGTCGGAGAACTGCACACCAACGGCAGAAGCTATTGCCTGCCCAAGGTTGTTAGACAGGACCCGATCGATGGACAGATGCGAGACCCGCTCCATGTGGGTTGCACCCTTTCGCTCGATCCAGACTTTTCCATCCGGGTTGATCGCCACCTCGACCAGATCGTCCCGTAAGAACAGCGGCGCAATTGGCGTCAGGTAGGACCCGAGGAAGCTCGGCCGATCATCCATCACCAGATTTCCAAGTCGCGATCGACCATGACCGTGATTGCGGCTCCGGGGGCGACGGTGATGATCTGCGGCAGGCTCGTATAGGCCTCGACCGCTGAGCCCGTGGCAGCGCTCAGGTCCTCGCCCATGCTCTCGGCCGTGTCGGAACTGATCTCGTCAGTGTATTTCGCGGCGGCAACGGCTGGGGCGGCCCCGAGAAGAGAGATCAGCGCAGCCGACCCGAACCGTGCGCCGAAGCGCGTGTTGACCTTGCCGGTGATGCCGGAACGACCTTGGGCGTCGCCACCGAAGGCCTCCATCTGCACGGATTGCCCATCCGGGGTGACGAGCCGCGTCCAGGCGACAAGAATGCGACCTTGGCCGATGGCCACGTCCGAAGAATAATCGCCGAAGAGGCGCGCGCCGGCGGGGATCAGGATCTGGGCCTGATCGAAGGACCAAACCGGTCGGGTCACGATCGCTGTGATCTGGCCAGGCAAGCTCGAGTCGACCGCATTCTCCAGGGTCGCTTCGATCATCGTACCCTGAAGGACGGTGTTCGAAGGATTGGCGATCACCTGGCTCACTTCGGTGGCGGTGGCTTCCCGTCCCGACTGCACAAAATCCCGACCTGTCGCATCTCGGCCCTCGGCAGGGGCCTCGGGCATCCCCATACCGACATCCCCTGCCCCACCCTTTTGACCATCATCGAACACGACCGAAGGCGAGGCCACACGCGCCGCAAGCTGCGCCTCGCGCTCGGCACGTTTGGCGGCCAGTTCGGCTTCTCGCGCGGCATCGGCGGCACCCGCGGTGTCGGCGCTTGCCTTCAGGACGGCGATCTCCTGATCGAACTGCCGCCGCATATCCTCCATGAGAGCAAGGTTCTGGGACTGTGCCTCTTCGAGCGCAAGCGCCAGTTCCTTGGCTGTCTGGCCCTTCTCGGCATCGGCCCTGTCGGCAAGATCACCCAACTCGCGCTGCAACCGTTCGACCTCAGACTGGAGTGTGGCGTTCCGCGCTTCGAGGTCTTCCCGCTGTGAGGCCAGTTCGCCTTCGATGTCGGAAAAGCCATCTCCGGCGGGTTTCGCTTCCGGTTTGGGCTCAATCGCTCCGAAGGGCGAGCCACCAGCCTGATCCTGGAATTCCTCTACGGCGGAGGTTTCCACATCGGGGATTGTGCGGCTGGAAGGCCAGACCGTCCAGAGCGCGGCAAGGCTGGCTCCGGCCAAGAGTGCGCCCATGCCAAGTCGCTGCTGCCGGGTCATTTTCGGCTTGGGTCGCTCGACCTTGTATTCTGGCTCGGCGCCCTTCTGCGGATCGGTCATCTCAGGATCAGCCATGTCAGAACTCCCAACCCTGAAGCTTGGCGAGCAGGGCCGGATCGGTGGTCACGCCGCCATCTACCCGCTCGATGCACAGAACCTGCGTCCCGATCCGGATCGAATAGGCGGAGCGCAGGCCCGAGACGCGGACGATGCTGCCGCGCGTGCCGGAGTTCAGCGTCACTTCGCGGCCCGTCGCATCGACGCCGAAGATCGAGGGTCGGACACCCGGTGCGAAGGCAAAGTAGGTCGCTTGCCCATCATTCCAGATATGGACGGGTTTCAAGGTCTCGTCGCCCGACCAGGCATAGCCGATGTCGCGCGACCCTGCGGCCACGGTACTGCGGGCCGTCCTGCCCGTGCCGGTCTCGGGATAGCGCAGGACCAGCCGATAGGTCGGATTGCGGGACCGACCCTCGCTGATCGAAAGTGAGATCGTGCGCCGCCCGGTGTAGATCGTCATGTTGGTCTCCGCCCCGGCGATCAGGGGTTTCACGGAGACCGTGGTCCGGTTGGAGAGCACCTCGACCTCGAAGGCTTCGCTGTCGCCGAGAAGGACGGAATCGATCCGCTCGCCGGCACCGAGTTCGATGGCGGTGTTCACGCGCAGATGCGTGTCGAGCCGGATGACGTCGACGGGGTTGTAAAGGACCGACCGGACACGGGCATCCGCGCCCATCGACGCGGGGGCGACTTCGGCGCTGGCAACGGCTCCAAAGCCGAGGGCGCAGGCGAAGGCAAGTCCCGGGAGGAGAAGAGAACGGGTCATGGATTGGTCTCCAGGGTTTCGGCGTCAACGCGGTAGGCCGAGACGGTGAAGCCGAGCGGGTTTTCCCAGACATGGGCGAGGGAGCGCTCGGTCTTGGGCTCGAAGGCGAACTCGACCGTCGCGACGAAGGGCTGGGTCACCGGCTCCTGTTTCGTCTTGCGCAGGGTTTTCAGGAAGCGGATCTGGGCGACGTTCGGCGAAAGGAAGGTGATCCGGCGCACGGTCACCGTGACTTCCGCACCGGGGCCGTAGACATCGGGCGGATAGGCCGTGTTGCCGCCGCCCTTCGACCAGAGAAGCCGCAGACTTTCCTCGGCACGCCCCGTCGAGCGCCGCTGGACACTTTCAAGCCGGGCTTGAATGCCCGCGAGGAAATAGCCTTCGCGATCTGAGACGTAAGCCACGAGGAGGCTTTGCTTCAGCGCTTCCTGGTCCTCGATCCCGGTCGGGGCGACCTGCAGGATGTTTTCGGCGTCACCCGTCTGCCGATCGACGAGGACGGTGAAGACCTGGGTTTCCCGCAAAGGCAGGACGAGGACCAGTGCGGTTGCAAGGATCAGGCTCAGCCCGCCCGCGGCACTCGCGACAATCCAGGCGCGCCGGGCCGAGAGGCGGGGCTCCAGCACGAGATCGACATCAAATCCATGCGCCTCCATGGGCGGTCCTCCACTTCTCGAATTCTGGGGCATCAGCTTTTGTCCGATGTCCGGCTGGCGAGCCGCATCGCCGTCTGCACGGCGGACCTGCCGATCTGTCCGGCGGTATTGCCGTTCAGACGTGCATCCGATGGTCGGCGGCCGCCGGCATCCAATCCAGCCGCTCCCCGCCCTGCGCCGATCCCGGACGCGATGCCGGTGCGTCCGTAACCCTTGACGCTGTCGGCGGTACGGAAGGTCGAGGCTGCGACGCTGCCAAGACCGGTCGCGGTCGACGCGAGCGACTGCGCGATCGTCGGCACCATGGCCATGAGGCCAGTTCCGAGCATCATGACGACCACGAAGCTCAGGACATCGCCGATGGTTTCGACCGAGGCGAGCGAGGCCGGGGTGAGGTCCTCCGCGATGTAGATCGTGAAGGCCGCCATGCCGGACGTCAGCATCGGATAAAGAGCAAAGCCGAGGGCAAGGTTCACCCACCGGTCAAAGAGCGGGGCGGTGACCTTGAAAAGTGTGCAGCCGATTGCGACGGGTGCGAAGATGACGAGAACGCCGATCATGATCTTCGCGGCCGAGATCACGATGATCGACACCGTCGCCATCAGGGCCGCGACCAAGAACATCAGGAGGCCCGCAAGGGCACCAGTGATGTAGCTGCCATTCTGGCTGATCGCCTGACCTACATCGAGGGCTTGAAGGTAGAGGGCATCCAAACCCTCGTAGAGATTGCCCGATCCATCTCCAAACGCGTTCATCACGACAGCCCCGATCTCACTCGGGGCATTGGTCAGGACACCGTAGACCGAATTGAAGTTCGTCCAGGACGACAAGAAGGCCGACGCGACTGCGATCCGCACCATCAGACCGAGCCCGTTGCGAAGTGTCATTGGCACGGCTTGTGCCATCAGGTTGATCCCGACCAGCGCCACCACCAGAACAGACCCGACCCGGAAGACCGGCACGATCTCGGCGGCCACGGCATCAAATGCCGTAGCGCCAACCGCTGTTGCGGCGGCATCGACCTGGGTCAGGATGTCGGCAATGATTGCCATGGATCACTTGGCCCGGCAGCTTTGTTCGAGGTCTCGAAATCGCGCTTCGGTCGCGCGCCGATCTTGATCTCGTATGCTTTCCAGCGTTGGACGGTCAGCATCGGTCAGTTCCGATGCTGACTTTCCCAACTCGGCCGCGACGAAGGCGTCGAAGGTGAAGCCCTCGAAGAGGCAAGCGCAGGAGCCTTCTTCAAGCCGCCGCGACATGGCCACGCGGAAATAGGCTTGCCGAGCCACTGCGCGGAACTTCCAATCGGTGATCCCATCGGGCAGATCGATCACCTCTTCGCAGGCAGGCCTGTCTGCGGCGGCAAAGATCCCGGTCCCGCGCCGCTGCATTTCGGTCAGGAGGTCCAGAGCGGCGTCTGCATCCTGCGCCACCACCGCTTCCCGGGTTCTTTCGGCCAGCTGGACATCGCTCAATGAGGCGAGGTCCTCCGCTGCGGCGAAGTTGGCAAGGCAGACGAGGACAGCAACCGCCGCGATCTGGTGAGACGCCCGCCGCATCATTCGGCCCCCGAATAGTCGAAGAAGCTCTTTTCCTTGGCCTGTTCTGCGGCCCAGTTCACACCCGTCTGCCCGGCAGCGAGCCCGGCAGCCGCGTTCAGGCGCCACATCTGGCCGAGCATGTAGTTGGTCTCGGCGGCCATACGGGTGTTGAGATCTATGCTTTCCTTGAGAGTTTCCTGGTTCGCGATCTCGTCAACGAGCCCGTCGATCCGCGCGAGGCTTTGGGCAGCTTCCTCGTAGGAAAGCTGCGCCACGCCCATGGCCGTGGCGCTCGTAGCAGCGGTCGTCGCGATGAGCTTGTCCTGCGGGTTCTCCGATGACGACAACCCGGCCAGGGTTTCCGAGGTCAGGCCGGCCCTTTCCAGCGTGTCGCGCATATACTCGGCGGCCATCTTGTCGCCCATGGTCACATCGCCATCGAGAAGGCTTTCAAAAAGCCCGTCGAAATCCCCGATGGTGAGCGCATCCTGGAAGCCGGAAAGGTCAGTGATTTTGGCCGCGCGCGAGCGCAGGTCCTCCACCGAATTGTAGAGGCTTGCGATCTCGTTCAGGCCCGAGATTGATCCGAGGATGCCTTCGAGGTTGGTCAGCTGCTCGAGACCGGTCTCGACCTGCTTCTTCAATTCTTCGATCTGCGCGATCTGGTTTTCGGCATCGCGAAGTGCCGCCTGCAGCTGCTCGATGTTCTTGGCAAGGTTGGTGCCGTCGATGACGGGCACGCCTTGGGCCAGAAGAGGTGATGCCAGGATCGATGCACAGACGGCGAGCGCGAGGCGCGCCCTCGTTCGAAGGACGGCAGGTCTCACGGAGTGTACTCCCAGAAGGTGGTGTATTGCAGGGATTGCGCGGCGTCCGAGAGCCCACGGGCCGCCTCGACTTTGACGGCACCCGCGCGCAGCCGCAGCGTCAGGGCCGTAAGGCGCGCGCGTTCGGCGAGCATGTAGGTGTTCTGATCGACCGCTTCTTTCGGGGTCTGGGGCTTGGCCTCTTCAAGGAACCCCTTGATCCGCGCCATGGCCGCCTCGATCTGCCCCGACTGCTGGCCGGAATAGCCGATGAAGGCTGAGGACATGTTGCCCCATTCGGCACTCGCACCCTCCACCCCCGCCAACGTGCCCGTCACGTCCGCGCCGGTGATCACCGAAAGATAGGCGTCATAGTAGCCCGAGATCCGGCGGACGTAGTTCTGGGTTTCCTCGAAAGGAGGGATGCCACCGTATTTCTGGACGTTGCCGGGCCCTGCGTTGTAGGCCGCAAGCGCGAAGTCGATCCGGCCGAAGCTGTTGAGCTGGGTCGCGAGATAGCGGGCGCCACCATCGAGGTTCTGCAGCGGGTCGGTCGGATCAACGCCGAGATCGGCGGCAGTGCCCGGCATCAACTGGCAGAATCCCATGGCCCCGACCGGGCTGATCGCCGCGTTGGAAAACCCGCTTTCCTGCTTCACCAGCGACTGGAAAAGAATGCGCCAGGTCGTCGGAGTGAGCCCAACCTTCACGACGCCGGGATGCGTCTCATAGCGCGCCGCCGTCGCGATGATCATCGCCTCAACCGTCTCACCTTCCCCGAAGAGCCGCTGGCTTTCCGGGCTTGTCTCCTCAAGGGGATATACCTCGTCGGCAGGAGGGAAGGTTCCCGTCCCCATCTCGAAGCCGCTGAGGTCGGTCACGCCGGTCGTATCCGCGAGGAAACGCTCATAGGCGGCCAGCTGGTCGTCTTCGATCTCGCTGAGTTCCGTGCGCGTGGCGAGTTTCTCCCCCTGCTTCACCGCATCCTCAGCCTGTTCGACAAGACGCGAGATGAAGTTCGACAAGCGCGAGCCATCGATGATCGGCACGCCCTGGGCCAGGAGGCCCATAGGCACCGCAGTGCCGAGAAGAAGCCCGAGAAGGAGCGGTGCGCGACTCATGCGGTGTCTCAGTTCGCGCAAGTCGTGTCGGGTGCGTTCATCGTCGAGACGACGACCGTCGTGCCGTCACTTTGCTCGTGCGCTGCGAAGTATTTGCCCTCGGCCCGGAACTGACCGTGGCAGGGGGAGACGGCCCCCGTCTCGACACCGGCGCAGGCGGAGAGGAGGGTGAGCCCGACAAGGGAAGCGGGGATCAAGCGGTTGCGTCTGGTCACGTCATGTCCTTCCAGAAGTCGGGGTTGTCGCGCCAGCTATAGGGCGCGCGGTCTTCACCGGATCGGCCGCCGCCAAGCACGGCGAGCGCGGGTCCGAGGGCCGCGAGATCCATGTTCACGAAGACCGAGTCTCCGGCCGAGCGCAGGAGGGCGAGGCGCAGGCCGCCCGTGGGCGTGCAGAGGAACTCGGCCTCTTTCTCGTTCAGCCGCAGGATCCGGTAATCCTCGGGGTTTGCGCGCGGGTTCGGGTAGAGCAGTTGCGTCACCACGCTTTCCGCGATGATTTGTCCGACCTTGACCCGTGTCAGATGGGTCGGAGTCTGGGTCAGCATCATCACCACGGCATTCTTCTTCCGCATCGTGACGAGCCAATCGTGCAGGCGCTTCTCGAAGATCGGATCGTCGAGCATCTTCCAGGCTTCATCGATGACGATGAGGGTCGGACGGCGATCCTCGATCACCCGTTCGATGCGCCGGAAGAGGTAGGCCAGAAGCGCTGAGCGCTCGGTCCCGAGATCGAGGATCTCCGACATGTCGATGCCGACCACATCTTCGGACAGGCTGATCTGGGATGTGGCCCCGGGCCCGAAGAGCCAGCCATGCCGACCCCCCTGCCCCCATTCCCGGACCCTTCCCACCAGATCGCCCTCGTCGTCTGTCGAGGCGACGAGGGTTGCGAGGCCGTCGAAAGTCCTGAGCCGCGGATCGGCCGAAACGATCTGACGGACGGCGGCGTTCAGGCTGACGGTTTGAGCGGTCTCGAAGGGGCGCGACCCTGCAAGGATGTCACCAAGCCAGTCGGTGAGCCAGGCCGCCCCGCGCTCGTCGACCTCGGTCTGAAACGGATTGAAGCCTGTCGCCTCGCCGATCCGGATCGCAGAATAGCTGCCACCCAAGGCGCGCACGGCCATCTCGAGGCCCCGGTCCTTGTCGATGACGAGGATGCGGGCATGCACTCGCCGCGCCTGCGCCATCAGAAAGGCCGTGCCAAGGGTCTTGCCCGATCCGGTGCGGCCCAAGACCAGCGTGTGGCCGGCGCTCGGCTCGGCACCGCGCTCGCCCTTATCGTGGAAATTGAAGCGGTAGAGGCTCGAGGTCACCGTCGGCAGCGCCGTGATCGTCTCGCCCCAGGGCGACTGTGCCTTGGAGCGACCTTCCGTCACCCGGTGCAGCGCTGCGAGGTGGGCGAAGTTCTGGGCTGACAGAAGTGCGGTGCGCGGGCGGTAGGCCCAGTTGCCCGGGGCCTGGGCGAACCAGGCCGCGCGGGCGGCGAAACTCTCACGAACGAGGGTCGCCCCGCAATCCTGTCCGGCGCGCCAGACTTCGGAGGCGGCTTCCTCCAGCTGTTCCGGGGTCTCGGCCGTGACCATGACCGTCAGGTGATGTTTGCCGAAGACTTGTCGGCCCGAGGCGACATTGTCGGCGGCCTCATACAGTTCCTGACGCAGGGTTTCAGCGGCATCCTCAGAGGCACGCATCTGGCGTGCCGTGCGCTTGATGCGCTCTTCGATTTCGTTGTTGCGCGCGGGGGTGAAGCTGTTGGTGATGACGATGTCGTAGGGCAGTTCCAGCGCGTCGAGCATCCGCGCCCAGGTGCGGGCCGGATAGGATTTCACGCCGAAAATCGTCCCGAAACGCATCCCTTCGCTGGTTTCGATTTCCACCCGTTTGCCAGCAAAGATCATCTGCGATGACGCGACAGCCTCGGCAAGAAATTGGCCGCGCATCGGAAGCACCTTGGCCATCGGCTGCCCAAGAAGGACGCCAAGGAGACCCAGCCATTCCCCGGAGGAAACGGTCAGCCGCCGGAAGCCCAGACCCTGGCAGGCCCCGGCCAAAAGACCCATCGCTTCATTCAGGCGCTCGATCCTCTGGCCGAGGTCGCCTGTGAAGGCTGCCTTGAAGAGTGCGCCGATCAAAGGGACACGTTTTAGTACTGTGGGGCGAAGGATGAGCGAGACCACCAGCACTCGCCGCTTCAGGGTGCGGGCGCGAAGATGTCCCTGCCATCGGGCATCGACCATTGCCGCGAATTCGGCCCCGATGCCCTCACCATCGAAGGGCTTCAGCTGGGGTGCGTCCGGCAGGGTCAGCTTGGAGACATGGAACCCGAAGCCTTCGCCCAACTGGCCGATCAGCCGCGCAAGCGAAGTGGTCGCGAGTGAGAGGTCCCCTTCTTCCGTCGTGAAACTGTCCTGCCCCTCGACCACGGCAGAGGCGATCAGGTCACCCTGCCGGGTCAGGATCAGATTGTCCGCAGGTGCGGACAGCCAGGGCAAGTGCCGGGCGAAGGTCTCGGCTGCGAGATCCTCAGGCCGCAAGACAGATCGAAGCGCCGGGGTGGCCGGGAAGAGGGATTTGAGGTCAGCTGACATGGCGATCTCCGCCAAAGGCCGACTTGCCCCGTGTGCGCGGGGTGCGGGAAAAGACCACCGCAACGGTCTCGAAGAGGTTCGGGTTGCGATCCGCGACGAACCACAAGACCGGATATCCGATGACGCCGATCAGCAGAAACCGCCAGTCGTTCGCCCCAACGAAGGGGATGACCGAGCCCAGCATCAGGCTCACGAAGTAGCCGATGGGAAGGCCGAAGATCTTCGGCGGCCGGGTGAGGCCGAGAAACAGGGGCGCGTCATGCATGGGGAACATCCGAGGGAGCGGCCAAGCCGAGTGGGCGATGCCACCCGGCCTGTCGCCGATCCCGCCTTAGGGGGCCGCAAAGCCGTCGATGATGGTCGCGGCCGAGAAGACGAGGACCACACCGAAGAAGATCGCAAGGAAGAGGGGCCAGTTCAGGCGGCCGGTGAACATCATGTAGCCCGCCGCCACGACAGCGAGGATGGCGATCAGCCGTCCGATCGGGCCGGTCAGCCCGTCCACCACGACCTGCAGCATGTTCTCCAAGGGGTCGAGGTTCTGCGCGAGAGCGGGCTCCGCGAGGATTGCCGCGAAGGGCAGCGCCAGCAAAAGGGTGTGCAAAGCCAGGCGCGGCAATCGCACGCCAAAAAGATTGCGGAACATGGGGGTTACTCCGAACTGAGGGTTGCGTTGGTCAGCCGCAAAACCTTGGCCACATGGCCCTCGGTCTCGGCATAAGGGGGAATGCCGCCATAGTCGCGGACCGCTTCGGGTCCGGCATTGTAGGCGGCCAGAGCAAGATCTGCAGCGCCGAAGTCTTCAAGCTGGGCGAGGAGATAGCGGGCTGAGCCGTGCAGATTGTCTTCCGGATCATGGGGATCGACCCCGAGGAGATCGGCGGTTCCTGGCATCAGCTGACCCAAGCCGATGGCACCGACAGACGACCGCGCATCTGGATTGAAGGCAGATTCCACGGCGATGTTGGCCCGAAAGAGTGCGAGCCATTCCGTCCCGGAGAGCCCCGCCGCATTCAGCGCAGGATGGCGGAGGTAGTCGTCGCCGACGTCGAGTACGAGATCCTCGATTTCGGCTGTGCCACGCGGACCCCTGCCCTTCGGGGTTGTGCCATAGGACGCGAGCACAACGAGACCATCATCAGCTGCATCGGTCTTAGCATCATCTGTGAACTCGGCGTTGTTCGGATCGCCGCGTTTGGGAAGCTTTTTGCCAAGATCGAGAACGCTGGCCCGAACCCGCAAGTCCTCTGCCCCTGTCCCCAGATCAATGACCTCGGCCAGGGCACCTTGTGCGGCAATGAGCCAAAGCGCCAGCCCTGCGCCGAGGGTCAGATCAGGGAATGGGCTCCACCGCTGCGTCATGGGTCCAGGTCGCCTTCTCGCCCTTCTTCAAAGGAACGGGGACCGTGGTCAGACCCAACTCGACCGCGAAAGAGATCAGACCGGTGACGGTCTTGAACTCCCGTGGTTCGAGCCCGCGCGAGATCACCAGAAGGGCCGTCTGGTCGCCAAGGCGCAACTGGATGCGCCAGGTGCCTTGCCAGACATTGAGAACCTTCTTTGCGTCCTCGACACAGAGGGCTTCGACGATGCCGCCTTCGGTCAGGGCCTCCTTAAGTCCGGCCTGCAAGATCACCGGGGTCAAGTTCCTCATGGGTTGGCACCTTCCGAAGCAACACGCTTTCGGCAGAACATAGTGCATGTTGCGCTGATGAGAAACATGTCGTCGCACAACATGGCGCTCACCTAGCGGTAGAATCCTATTGCGTCAATAGCGGTGTTTTGCAATTCATGCACATGTTTTGAAACCGCGGACCGTGCATGCCCCTTCTCCGCTCCAGACACGCTTGCCTCGCCGCCGCCGCCCTGTTCACGATGCCTGTCTGCGGCGTCGCTCAAGGTGCGACGGCGTTGGACTGCTTGCCGCCGGTCCCGCCTGCACCGGTGACCGATGCTGCCACGCGCGCGGAATATCGCGTGGAGATCGGGCAGGAGTTCACGGCCTATTTCGATGAGGCGCAGACCTATCTGCGCTGTCTGGATGCCGCGCGAGCCCAGGTGTCCGAAGAGATCAACCGCGCGATCCACGACTACCAGGCTCTTGGCGAGGACCCGGACGGATGACCGCGTGAGATCAGGTCCCCCTACCCTTCCCCTCCCGGCATCTTCACAAGGAAACTCCCATGACAAGACTACGAGCTGCGGCCGCCCTGGCAGCGACCGCCATGTCACTTTCTGTTGCGGCTCCGGCACAAGCCTACCCCGTCGATTGCGCGATCCTTCTCTGCCTCGCAGGCGGCTGGCCAGCCTCGACCGAATGCGCCCATGCCCGCACCGTCTTCATTGCCCGGATCACGCCATGGCCGGTCGAGCCACCGCTGCAAATCTGGAACTGCCCGATGCGGGCGAGTTTCCGCGGCGAGGCCAAACCGATCGAGCGCCTGTTCGACATCGCCGTTCGCGGAGAGACTGCCCCGCTCATCTCTGTCCCGAAAACGCCGTGGGCACCTCAGCTCGTCCAGGATCGGGCAGATGTCGATATCTCCGATCCGGCGTTTGACTTTGTCCGCTCGATCCGCGTGTTCGAGATCACCTACCAGCAGAGACGCAACTCTGACGGCGACTGCAACAGCTGGGGCGCCGTGTACATGGGCACCTATGGCGCTCAGGGCGACTACAGCCGTCGTCGGAGCAGCATTTCTGCGGTGCCGACCGCCTCAGACCTCACCGTGCCGGCAGACTGTCGCAGCTATTGGCACCGGTCTGTTTTCGTCGAATGGCGCGACTATGAAGGGAGCTACGGACACGAAGAGGTTCATTACTGAGAACATGAACGACCGCCCTCCCACGAAACGATCGAGTGACCGGATCCCCAGAAACAGAAACGACGCCAGACCATAGGCCCGACGCCGCACTGATTTCCTCGTGGTGATGGAAATCTAGCGCGAGCTTTGGGTCCGTTCAACCGGCAAATGCCTTTGCCGGAACGAAATTTTGCACGGCTCACGGTCTGGTGTCGCCCCAAGACGGAACGACACATCATGGAACTCACGACCGGCGCCATCCTGCGCCGCATCACCGAAACACCACTCTCCACTGCGGCCCATAAGCTCGCGACGATCATCCTCGACGGCATCGCCTGGAAGGATGGCTACAACGGGCTTGAACGCGGAACGGCCGCGTTCACGCTGGCGCACCTCGCCGAAAAGATGGGGGTTTCCCGGCAGCATCTGACGGCGCTCCTGGTCGAGCTCGCGGCGTCCGGCTTGGCGCTGGCCCGGTGGAAGCCCAATGGCAAGTTTGCGCCCTGGCTGTTCCGGTTCGGGGGGCATATCGCAACTGGAACAGCGCCAGATGTCGTGTCATCTGCAGGCGACACATCACTATCTGGAGACTCTAAGAACAAAACTATCTTTGCAGGAAAGATCGAGATCGGCGCAGTAGCCAGCGTCTACCACACGCCTTGGGCAGAATTGATCAAGTCAGCGAAGGTGTCGCTTGCCTGCTGGAACGTCGATACGCAGATCATCTGGGAACGTTTCCTGACTTTCAACCAGTCGCGCGGCAATGCCCATGTCCCGGCTGGCTACTTGCTCGGCTTCATGCGGCGCTGGCGGACCAGTTCGTCAAGCCGGGCTCCAACGTTTTCATCGGAGCCGGAGCTGCTGGCCAAAGAAGATCCGAAAACGCTCGAGCTCCATCAGCAGATTCGGGCTGCTCCTAGTGCCAACCGACAGTTTCACGCATCGGATTTGTGCAGCCTGATTGGCCAAGCCGCCTACGATGCTCGTGTCCTAGATGTCGTCCGACAGTTCGGCTGTCCAAGGTTCACTGCAATCCTTGCCGTGCACGGACGCGCCGTTTTGGCAGGAGAAATCTCGCGATGAGATGGCTTGATGCGGAAGAGAGACCTCGGACATGCTTGCTCCAATCATTTCTGCCGGGGTTTCTCCGACCACTTTCAAACCAGGGATTGACCCATTGGCTTCACGACGGCACCACCGTTGGCAAGGTCTCCTGCCTTCGCCAGCCCGCGCCCCTTGATCAGTGCGTAGACAGCCGGAATCACGACCAACGTCAGGATGGTGGACGACACCATCCCACCGATCATCGGCACGGCGATACGGCTCATAACCTCAGACCCGGTGCCATGCGCCCAAAGGATCGGCATCAGGCCCGCCATGATCGCCACCACCGTCATCATCTTGGGCCGCACCCGTTCGACAGCGCCGACCATGATCGCGGCATCCAGATCGGCGCGGGTGAATGGGCGTCCTGCGCGGGCGACCTCGGCCCTGCGTTCCGCCAATGCATGGTCGAGGTAGATCAGCATGATTACCCCGGTTTCTGCGGCGACACCGGCCAACGCGATGAACCCGACCGCGACAGCCACCGACGTGTTAAAGCCCATCCACCACATCAGCCAGACGCCGCCAACCAGCGCGAAGGGCAGGGACAGCATCACGATCAGGGTTTCGGTCAGGCGGCGGAAGTTGAGAAACAGCAACAGGAAGATCACCGCCAGTGTGATCGGCACGACGATTGCCAGCCGAGCCTTGGCACGTTCGAGGTATTCGAACTGACCGCTCCAGCCCAGCGAATAGCCGGGCGGCAGGATCACTTCGCCAGCCACTGCCGCTTGTGCCTCGGCGACATAGCCGCCCAGATCGCGGCCCGCGATGTCCACGAAGATGTAGACGGCAAGCTGACCGTTCTCAGTGCGGATCGACGTCGCACCCCGTGTACGCTCGACAGCGGCGACCTCGCCCAGGGGCACAGTGCCACCACCCGGAAGCGCGACCTGAACCTCTTGCGCGATGGCCTCGGGATCCTGGCGCAGCGCTGCGGGATAGCGCAGTGCCACGTTGTAGCGCTCGCGTCCCTCGACGGTCTGAGTGATCGCCTCGGCCCCAAGCGCCATGGCGATAACCTCCTGCACGTCCTGGATCGACAGGCCGTAACGCGCCAGCCGTTCCCGGTCGGGCACGATGTCGAGGTAATAGCCGCCGATCACCCGTTCGGCATAGGCGCTGGTGGTGCCGGGAACATTCCGCAGCACCGCCTCGACCTGCCGCGCGACTGCCTCCATTTCTGTAAGGTCAGTGCCGAAGACTTTCACCCCCACAGGAGTGCGGATGCCGGTGGCCAGCATATCGATGCGGGCGCGGATCGGCTGGGTCCAGGCGTTCGAGACGCCGGGGAATTGCAGGGCGGCGTCCATTTCCAGCCGCAGACTTTCCATCGTGACGCCCTCGCGCCACTCATCCTTCGGCTTCAGCTGAATGATCGTCTCGAACATCTCGGTAGGGGCCGGGTCGGTTGCCGTCAGCGCACGTCCCGCCTTGCCGAAGACGGTCTCGACTTCCGGGAAGCTGCGGATGATGCGGTCCTGCATCTGAATCAACTCCGCTGCTTTGGTGACGGACAAGCCCGGCAGGGTGGTGGGCATGTACATCATCGTGCCCTCGTCCAGAGCGGGCATGAATTCGGACCCCAACTGCCGCGCGGGCCAGATTGTGGCGACCAGTGCCACCAGCGCGAGCGTGATTGTGAACACCCGCGCCCGCAGCACCCATTGGATGACGGGTCGGTAGATCGCGATCAGGGCGCGGTTCACCGGGTTGCGGTGTTCCGGCACGATCCGCCCGCGCACGAAGATCACCATCAGCGCGGGCACCAGCGTCACTGACAAGAGCGCTGCGGCCGCCATGGCGAAAGTTTTGGTTGCAGCCAAGGGGCCGAATAGGCGGCCCTCTTGCCCTTCCAGCGCGAAGATCGGCAGGAAGGAGACGGTGATAATCAGCAGGCTGAAGAACAGCGCCGGGCCAACCTCGGACGCGGCTTCGATCAGCACTTCCACCCGTGGCTTGCCGGGTTCCGCCCGTTCCAGATGCTTGTGGGCGTTTTCAATCATCACGATGGCGGCGTCGATCATCGCGCCAATGGCGATAGCGATGCCGCCAAGGCTCATGATATTGGCCCCGATGCCAAGCGCGCGCATGGCGGTGAAGGCCATCAAGAGGCCCACCGGCAGCATGATGATGGCGACCAGCGACGAGCGGACATGCAGCAGGAAGACAAATGTGACCAGCGCCACGACGATGCTTTCCTCAAGAAGTGTCGTCCGCAAGGTTTCAATGGCTGACAGGATCAAGTTGGACCGGTCATAGACGGTGACGATCTCCACCCCCTCGGGCAGGCTTCGCGCGATGGTCTCGATCTCGACCTTGGCGTTATCGATCACGTCGAGTGCATTGGCCCCCACTCGTTGTAGCACGATGCCGCTGGCGACCTCTCCCTCGCCATCAAGCTCTGCGATGCCCCGACGCTCATCGGGCACGATCTCGACCCGCGCTACGTCGCGCAGCAGAACCGGCACGCCCCCCTCAGCACGGATCGGGACCATTTCCAGATCGGCTATGCCGTCCAGATAGCCGCGCCCGCGCACCATGAACTCGAATTCCGACAGCTCGACCGTGCGCCCGCCGGTGTCCATGTTGCTGGCCGCAACTGCCTCACCGATCTCGGACAGGGTGATGCCAAGCGCCCGCATCCGCACCGGATCGACGGTGATCGAGTATTGTTTCACAAACCCGCCGACGCTGGCGACTTCCGACACGCCGTCGGCACCGCTGATGGCAAAACGCATTACCCAATCTTGCAAGGACCGCAGCTCGGCCAGGCTCAGGTTCTCGCCCTTCAGCGCGTATTGATAGACCCAGCCCACGCCCGTCGCATCTGGCCCAAGCGCGGGCGTCACTCCATCCGGCAAACGTGCTGCGGCGGCGTTGAGGTATTCCAGCACGCGCGAGCGGGCCCAGTAGGGGTCCACGCCATCTTCGAAGATGATGTAGACGAAAGAGATGCCGAAGAACGAGAACCCGCGCACCACGCGTGACTGTGGCACGGTCAGCATGGCCGAAGTGAGGGGATAGGTCACCTGATCTTCGACCACCTGCGGCGCTTGCCCAGGATATTCGGTCAGCACGATCACCTGCACATCCGACAGATCGGGGATGGCGTCGATCGGCAGTGTGCGCAGGGACCAAAGGCCCGCAGCCACGGTAAAGACGGTGGCAAAGAGCACAAGCAGCACGTTGCGGGCCGACCATTCGATAATGCGGGCGATCATGGGTTGGCCTCCGGGGTGGATCCGGGCGCTGCAAGGGCAGCCAAAGCCGCATTGAGGTTGCTTTCGGCGTCGATCAAGAAGGTGGCAGAGCTGACCACTATGTCGCCCGCGCCCACGCCGCTGACGATCTCGATCATGCCGTCGCCCTTGCGCCCCACGGTCACAGGTTCGGGCCGGAACCGCCCTTCACCCAGATCAAGGATCACCACCTGCCTGTCGCCGGTGTCGATCACAGCACCCTCTGGTACCTGCACCACGGGTGCACCGCCGAGCATGATTTCGACCTCGGCGAACATGTTGGCGCGTAGGCGCCCGTCCGGGTTCGGCAATTCAATCCGCAGCTTTCCAGTGCGGGTCATCATATCGATCTCGGGGTAAATGGTGTCGATACGGCCCGGAATCGGGCCATCCGTGAGGCCACGAAAGCTCACCCGAACCTCTGTTCCTACTGCAATCTCCATCAGCGCCGCTTCAGGCACTTCGGCGATGACCCAGACGGTCGAGGTGTCAGCGATGCGGAACAGGGTATCGCCCGCTTCCGACATCATGCCTTCGACCGCCATCCGCTCCAGCACCACGCCGCTGCGCGGGGCCATGATCGGAATACTCACTGTCGTCTGGCCCTCGGTCGCGATGCGGTCGATCACCTCTCCCGGCACGCCGAGGTTTTCCAATCGTTGCCGCGCGCCCTCCCTCAACCGCCCTTCCGACCGCACGTCGGTCAGGAACTGTGCAAGAGCGGCAGCGATCTCGGGTGAATAAAGCGTCACGAGCGGTGCGCCTTCGGCGATCGTGCTGCCCGTGGTCACATCGGCAACGGTTTCTATGAAGGCGTCGGCGCGCAACGAAATTACGCTGATCCGGCGTTCGTCCAGTTCCACGATGCCCGGCGCCCGTAATGTGGCCGCCAGAGGTGCCAACACTGCTTCGGCCGTCCGCACCCCGGTGCGCTGCAACTTGCCAGGGCTGACAGTGACCGAGCCGTCATCACTGTTTTCACCGTCATAGACGGGGATGTAATCCATCCCCATTGAGTCCTGCTTCGGCACTGGCGAGGTGTCTGGCAGGCCCATCGGGTTGCGGTAGTAGAGGATGGTCCGCTCACCTGTTTCAGCCATTGCCATTTCTGAACTGGGCTCGGGCGCAGGGCCCAGCGAGAGATCCTCGCTGGCGAGAACAGGCAGGAAGGCGCGCCCATCTGCCGTTTGCCGCTCGGATACCGACCATTCGGGCAACCCATCCGGGTGCCTCCAGTAGATCACCGGGCCGGTCGGCTCTGCTTCAGGGGCGTCAGCACCCGGCATGGCGACTGCGTCATTGCCCATCAAGACGGCAAGCTGCATCTCAGCCATGCCTATCAGGCTGGCCACGGTGATTCCCTTTTCGCCTGCGGTCAGCCCGATCCATCCGGCACTGCCTGCAACAAGGACTGCGGCAGTCAGCTTGCCAACCGCGCTCATGGCTCGGCTCGCAATTCCAGTTCTGCCTTCACGGTTTCCGGTTCACCCTGCACCTTGGCCGCCACCGAAAACCGCCATCCCCCCGCCATGGTGAGATCCGTGCTGAACAGGTAAGTGCCCGGGCCTTCGGCCGGCAATGCGGTGACAGCGGAGGTCATCGCCTCCATCCCGTCGGGGGCCATGTCCATGCGCGTGGCATAAATGACCGCGCCCTCGACCGGCTGGCCGGTGCGAAGATCGGTCAGACGAAGTTCAATCGTTACCCCAGAACCGACACGATGGTCGGTCGAGACGATCTCGAAACGGTAGTCGTCTGCACCTGCCCAGAGGGCAGATACGCCGATGAGAAGTGCCAGAACGGAGCCGCAAATGCGGCGGAACATGTTTGTCATGAGGAAGACCCTTTGATTGCAGCGACAGCGCACCCGCGAAGCCAATTGGCGCAGGTGCAAACGGCATCATCCGCGCGCTGACGCACGCGGCGGGGTCAAATGCGGGGAGGTCGTCTCAAGCCATCCGGCGGAAGCCCGGATGGTGGATGCAGGTCAGGAAGCATCAGGACTGCAGCAGATGCCTCCTCGGTAACAGAAAGCCCGGGGACTTGTACCAGGGCGAGCAATGTCATCCCGCCACGCGCCATCATTTCGCAGGCGACGCTGCATGCCTGGTCATCAGGGCAATCGCCTTCGCAGCACGGATCGGCTGCTGCCGCGATCTCCGCTGCAAGTCCGGCCGATACCTCACTGACTGTGGCCGCGAACAGGGACACAGCCAAAAGCACTGCTAAAAAGGGTCGGACCATCCACGACATCCAGAATGCATGACATGAGAAGAAAAATTCGGCAACGCACATCCGGTTGAACGGAGTACCGTTGATGCTCGAGCGGCCCGGGGCGGCGTTTTCGGAAAAGGCGGTGCTGGCTTAAATGGCGAGTGTTGCGGGTGCGGTTATTGCGTCGCCTCTATCTCCGGATGCCGATGATCGGTCGCGCAAAGCGAATGGTCGCCCAGAACTTCGATAACGCGGCAATCGGCGATCTTGCCGCCTGCACATTGCACGACCATTCGTTCAAGTTCGGCCTTCAGCGCTGTCAATCGCGCAAGGCGGCTTTCAACCTCTGCCAGCTGAGCCTTCGCGATGGCATCGGCAGCAGCGCAGGACTGATCCGGTCGGTCCGACAGGCTCAGCAGGTCGCGGATCGCTTCGAGCGTGAAGCCCAGATCGCGGGCGTGCCGGATGAAGGCCAGACGCTCCATCGCTTTGCGGCTGTAGAGTCTCTGGTTGCCCGCGCTGCGCTCGGCTTCGGGAAGCAGGCCGATCTGCTCGTAATAGCGGATCGTCGGTACCTTCACCCCGGCGGCCTCGCCCAACTTTCCGATAGTCAGCATCAGATTCCCCTTGAAGCTATAGTTGCTAGAGACATTAGGTTGCTGATTCGATGAAAGCAACTGCCCGCTCAGCGGCAGGAGGAATGACGATGTCGGAAGCTGCACGCGAAACATCCTGTGACTGGACGGTGACGGGCATGGACTGCGGGTCCTGCGCGACCAAGATCAAGGATGCGGTGACGCGCCTGCCGGGGGTAAGCGGCGTCGAGGTTGGCATCATGTCGGAACGCCTGCGCTTGACGCTGGATGAGGGACAAACCGGGCGGGACAAGATCGAGAAGACCGTCCGTGCGCTTGGCTATGAGATTGCGCCGCGCGCCGCCGGTGCGAAGAAGGACTTCGTTTTGCCGGGGGCTCAATCCGCACCTGAGCAGAGCGACATGCATCAAGATCATGATCACTCCGCCCACGCTCCCGCTGGCCACGATCATTCTGGTCACGACCAAGGCCCTAAGGCGGCCAGCACCAAGCGCGACGATAGCGGTCACGGCAGCCCCGGCCACGTTCATGACGACCCCGCCGACCGGGGCAAGCGCTGGTATCAGACCGCCAAGGGCAAGCTGGTCATCTTTACCGCCCTGCTGCTGGGTGCCGCCTGGGTCATCGAGTATCTTGCCCCCGAGATCGGTAAGTGGGCCTTCGTTGCCGCTTGCTTGATCGGCGTGGCCCCGGTAGCGCAGCGCGCCTTTGCGGCGCTGCGGATGGGACAGCCCTTCACCATCGAAAGCCTGATGACGATTGCCGCCGTCGGCGCGCTGTTCATCAACGCAGCGGAAGAGGCGGCACTGGTGGTGTTTCTGTTCGCCGTGGGCGAGGTGTTGGAAGGCGTGGCCGCCGGCAAGGCGCGAGACGGGATCCGGGCGCTGGCCAATCTTGTGCCGAAGACGGCGCAACTCGTTACAGGTGACAGCACGCGCGAGGTTCCAGCCGCAAGCCTGTCTGTGGGCCAGACAGTCCTTGTCCGCCCCGGTGACCGGATTCCGGCCGATGGCGAGATCGTGGATGGCACTTCGGGCGTGGACGAAAGCCCGGTCACCGGGGAAAGCGTGCCCAAGACGCGCGGCCCCGGGGACGCGGTTTTTGCAGGCGCAATCAACACCGAGGCGGCCCTGCGGGTCAAAGTGACCAAAGGTCGCGAGGACAACACCATCGCCCGCATCATCCGTCTGGTTGAAGAGGCCGAAGAGGCGCGTGCCCCGACCGAACGCTTCATCGACCGGTTCAGCCGCTGGTACATGCCTGCCATCGTCGCCGTCGCGGCGCTGGTCATCGTGGTGCCACCGCTGGTCTTCGGCCAGCCCTGGGACACTTGGGTTTACCGCGGCCTTGCCCTCCTGCTGATCGGCTGCCCTTGTGCGCTGGTCATCTCGGTCCCCGCCTCCATCGCTTCGGCCATGTCCACCGGGGCGCGGCGTGGGCTGTTGATGAAGGGCGGTGCCGTGATCGAAGCGGCGGCGAAGGTGGATGTTGTGACCTTCGACAAGACCGGGACGCTGACGCATGGTCGCCCGCAGGTGACGGATCTGGTGCCGTTCGGGACGACCACCGAAGCTGAACTTCTGGCCGTGGCGGCAGGCGTCGAGACCGGCTCGAGCCACCCGCTGGCGATTGCGATCCTGAACAAGGCCAAGGACGCTGGCGTTTCTGCGCTGCCCTCGCAAGACGCAAAGGCGCTGATGGGCAAGGGCGTTGTTGCAACCGTGGGCGGCGCTGCGGCCTATGTGGCCTCGCCCCGCTACGCGATGGAGCATGGCGGGCTGGATGGCCTTGGCCTTCGGCAGGCGACGATTTTTGAGGAGGACGGCAAGACCGCGGTCGCCGTGTTTCGCGAAAAGGCCCCGCTCGGACTGATCGCCATGCGGGACGAGCCGCGTGCGGATGCGAAAGACGCGGTGCGCCAGTTGACGGCCATGGGGGTGACTGCGGTCATCCTGACCGGCGACAACCCGCGCACGGCCGCTGCCATCGGCGGAGGCCTCGGCCTGAAGTTCGAGGCAGACATGATGCCGGAGGACAAGCTTGCCTACATCCGCGAGATCGGAAGTAAAGGTGGCGTGATGATGATCGGCGACGGCATCAACGACGCCCCCGCGCTCAAACAGGCAAGCGTTGGCGTGGCGATGGGATCGGGCACTGATGTGGCGCTGGAAACGGCCGATGCGGCCATTCTTCGTGACCGGGTGACCGACATTCCCGCCACGATCCGTCTGTCGCGCGCAGCAATGGCCAACATCCGCCAGAATGTGACCATAGCGCTCGGGCTGAAAGCCGTCTTCCTCGTGACCTCGGTCTTTGGTCTGACCGGCCTCTGGATCGCGATCCTCGCCGACACGGGTGCAACCGTGCTTGTGACGCTAAACGCCCTGCGTCTGCTGCGGTTTAACCCGGAACGCGAGGGCTGAGCAGATGATCTCCGGTTTTGGCTGGGCCGCGCTGGCCCTTCTTTTCGGTTATCTGGCGCTGTTCTTCTGGGGCAGCGCCCTGGCCGCACAAGCGGCGGGGCGTCCGGTCTGGCTGTTTGCCCGTGCCACCGGGCGCGACCGGCTGGCGGCAATCGGTTTCCGCGCGGCCTTTGCATTCGCCTTCTTCGGGCCGCTCCTCTGGCTCGCCGTTCCCGCGCTCCACAAGGTTGACCCGCTCTGGACCGAGGGGCGTGCTGTCCTTCTAGGCTTGGTCGGGGTCTTTGTCGCAGGGCTTGGCGCGATGGTGGCCTTTGCCGCTCAGATGTCGATGGGATCATCCTGGCGCGTCGGCGTGGTCGGCGGCGAAACCGGCGATCTGGTCTCCGGCGGGCTTTACCGGTTCAGCCGCAACCCGACCTTTGTGGGACAAGCGGCACTGCTGGCAGGTGTTGCGATGGCGGTTCCCTCTCTCCCTACAGTACTCGCCCCGGTCCTGTTTCTCTGGTCGGCCAGCACACAAGTGCGGTCCGAAGAGGCCGCCCTGCGCATGGCAATCGGGCCGGACTATGATCGTTACGCCGCGTCGGTCCCACGCTGGATCGGCAGGAAGAGCAAGGCAGCAGAATGACAAGGGTGATGCTGATTTCTCTGATTGCTGCCGCAGTGGTGGGAGACCAGTTGACCAAGACCGCAGCGCTGTCGCTGCTGTCGCAGGGGACTGCGGTCCCGGTCTTGCCGGGCTTCAACCTTTCCCTCGGGTTCAATACGGGCGCGAGCTTTGGCATGATGGGCGGGTTCATGGCAGGTAAGCCCCTCCTGATGGCGGCGCTGACGGGCGCGCTGACCTTCGCCTTCGCCGTCATGGCATTCCGGGCGCAAAATGCTTTGGAAAGGGCAGGCTTTGCATTGGTCGTGGGCGGGGCGCTTGGCAACATCATCGACCGGCTTCGGCAGGGTGCCGTGACTGATTTCCTTGATTTCTATTGGCGTGACTGGCACTGGCCCACGTTCAACGTTGCGGATATCTGCATCACCTTGGGCGCGGTCCTGATCCTTTTCGCCTCGCTTCCCCTTCGCCGCCGCAAGGAGCCGGTTCTTGACCAAAGCTGATCCGCAATCCATGTCGCGCGACGACCTTTCCTTGACTGCGGCCTTCCTGATCGCTCTGGCGGCCACGCTTGGTGCGCTCTTCATCGGAGAGGTGCTGGGTCAGATGCCCTGCACGCTCTGCTGGTATCAGCGTATCGCCATGTTCCCCTTGGTGCCGATCCTTGGCCTGTCGCTCTGGCCGGGGGGACGCGATGGCGCGCACCTACGGCTTGCCGTTGACCCTCGCCGGGCTCGCACTTGCGGCATGGCATTCGGGCCTGTACGCAGGGATCCTGCCCGCGCCGATCGTGCCCTGCACTGAAAATGGCCCATCCTGCACCGGCGAGGCGCAGATGATCCTTGGCCTGCCGATCCCCTATCTTTCTGCGGTCGCCTTCGCGGCGATCCTTGCCTGTCTCATCCTGCCGAAAGGACACCGCCCATGAACCGCCGCACCCTTATCCTTGGAGCCTCCGCACTTGGTGTTGCTGCCTTCGCGGGTGGCGCCTTCGTGCTGAAACAGCGCCGCGACGCCGAGGCAGAAGCGGTGGCCGCCGCCACGCCAACCGAGGATCAGGCCCTCTTGGTCCGTGACTACTCCCCCAGCTTCGGCCCCGCCGACGCACCATTCACTCTTGTCGAGTTCTTTGACCCTTCTTGCGAGGCCTGCCGTGCATACCACCCCGTGGTGCAGGAAATCCGGCGGCAGTTTCCGACGCAGGTCCGCGTCGTGCTGCGCTACACCGTTTTCCACGAAGGCTCGGACGAGGCTGTGCGCATCCTCGAGGCTGCGCGGATGCAAGACAAGTTCGAGCCTGTCCTCGATGCACTTCTTGAGCAGCAGCCTGGCTGGGCTGTTCATGGCTCGCCTGAGATGGATGTGGCATGGGAGATTGCCGGGGCTGCGGGCCTTGATCCCGAAAAGGCCGAGACGGACCAGTTCTTCCCGGGGATCACTGGTATCCTGAATCAGGATGCGGCCGACGTGGAAGCCTTGGCTATCCGCCAAACGCCAACCTTCTTCCTTAATGGCAAACGGCTGGAGAATTTCAGTGCCGATAGCTTGATGGCCGATGTGCGGTTCGCAGTCGAGAATAGCTGACGACCGTCAGGACCGGTTGGCGAAAGCCGAAAACAGAGCCAGTGTCCGTTCGCTGACATGGTGCTCGATGCCTTCGGCATCGCGTTCCGCCGTCTCGGCGTCAAGCCCGAGGCTAAGCAGGAACCGCAGCACGATCTCGTGCCGGTGCCTACATTCCTTGGCCAGCGCCCTGCCCTGTTCCGTCAGGAAGATTGAACGATACTTGGCCCGGGTGATCAGGCCGTCGCGGGCGAGACGGTCCAGCGTCTTGGCCACCGTCGGCGCCGTGACACCCATTCGGGTAGCGATGTCGACCGGCCTCGCCTCGCCGTGGCTGTGGATCAGTTCGGCAATCAGCTCCACGTAATCTTCTGCCAGCTCGTTTCGCCGCGCTGCGCGCACGCCCTGAAATGCCTCCGCGCGCAAGTCGGGAGAGCGGTCGTCACTGGCAGCATGGAGAACTTCATGAGGATCATCGTGCATCGTGGTCACAGTCTCGCACGATCTGGGTTGACAGGTAAACCCTGCGGGCAGATTGTTAGCCTTGTCTAACATTTCGCGCCAAGACTTTGGTGCCCAGTTCGGGAAGTCCCATCCATGCCTGCCGACGAGAACACATCGGTTGATCCGTCACGGCGCGCCTTGCTCGTTGGGGGCTTGGCCGCCGCCGGTGGCGCAGCCGTTGCCGTCGGCACGGCACGGTCGCAAACAGCACCTGACCCGATGGCTGGACACGACATGTCTGCGATGTCGGCCGATCCCTACGCAGCACCGATGTCCGGCATGGCGCATGGCAACATGACAACGGTCGGGCGCGTCGACCACGACGCGAACGGTTTCGATCCTTCGACAATGTTGACGGACTGGGATACTGGAACAACCGAGCTTCTGCCCGATGGCCGAACCCTGCGCACATTCGAAGTCACTGCCATCGACCGGGAGATCGAGATCGCCCCCGGTGTTCTCTTTCCGGCATGGACGTTCAACGGCCGCGTCCCTGGCCCGGCCCTGCGAGCCAAGGAAGGTGAGCGGCTGTCAACGGCGGAGTAAAACCCGG
>NZ_VCBQ01000038.1:0-45164 GCF_006386455.1 Paracoccus sp. FO-3
CTCGGCGGCGGCGCGGCGGGCCTGCACGGCCTCGGCCAGCCCTTCGGGACGGCCGCGAGGGCGCGAGGATTCGACCGGGGCCAGCGCCGAACGCTGCGGGATCGGCGCCGGCGATTGCGGCTGGGCGGGATTGCGCGCCGGATCGGGGCGGTCCGACGCCTGCGGCAGCGCTGCCAGGTCCACGGTGTTCTGCGGCTCGGCGGGGCGCGGCGCATCGGTCGCCACGGCGACAGGCCGGTTCGGGGTCTGGAAATCCGACAGGTCCGGCCGCGCCTCGGGCCGCGAGGGGGGCGTGGACAGCTCTGCCGCCTGCGCATCGGGGGCGGGCGGGCTGACCGCCTCGACCTCGCCCAGCCGGTTCTCGTCGGCGGGCGGACGCGGCTGCGCCGGGGTGGTCGCGGCGGCATCGGATACCGGGCCGCGCCCGGCGGCCGCGGCGGCCAGCGACTGGAACTCGGCCTCGGACATGGTCGCGACCTCGGCCATGCGCACGGCCTCCAGCGGCTGCGGCCGGAACAGCGCGCCGCCGACCAGCGCCGCGCCCAACAGCCCGGCATGGGCGACGCCCGAAACCCAGAAGCCGATGCGTTCCGCCCGGTCCATGGCTCAGCCGTCCGATCCCGCGTCCATGCGCGGCCCGCCCGCCTCGGTCACGAGGACGATATTGTTGAAGCCGGCCGCGTTCAGCGCCCCCATGACCTCCATGATCCGGGCATAGGGGATGGCGCCGTCGGCACGCAGGTAGATCTTGTCGCTCTGCCGCTCGGCGGCGACGGCGCGCAGCCGGGTGACAAGCTCGTTTTCGGGGACTTCGGTGGTCATGACCAGGATCGGCCCCTCGGGCGTGACCGAGACGCTCAGCGGCTCCTCGGGCTCGGCGGGCACGGCCTGGGCGGCGGTCTTGGGCAGTTCCAAGGGCACGCCCACGGTCAGAAGCGGCGCCGCCACCATGAAGATGATCAGCAGCACCAGCATCACGTCCACGAAGGGCGTGACGTTGATTTCCGCCATCGGCTGGCTGCGGGCGCGGCCCTTGCCGTTGCGGCCCCGCTTGACGATCCCCGCGCCCATCTTATTCGTCGTCCAGCTGGCGCGAGAGAATGGTCGAGAACTCGTCGGCGAAGGTCTCGTATCCCCCGGTGATGCGGTCGGCATCCGAGCTGAGCTTGTTGTAGAAGATCACCGCCGGAATCGCCGCAAGCAGGCCAAGCGCGGTCGCCACCAGCGCCTCGGCAATGCCCGGCGCCACCACCGCAAGCGAGGTGTTCTGCGAGATCGCGATCTCCTCGAACGCGGTCTTGATGCCCCAGACCGTGCCGAACAGGCCGATGAAGGGCGCGGTCGAGCCCACCGTGGCCAGGAAGGGCAGGCCGCGGGTCAGGCGGTCGTTCTCGCGGTTGATGGTGACGTTCATGGCGCGATCGATGCGCGCGGTGACGCCGGCGATCAGGTTGCCGTCGTCGCGATGGCTGCGGCGCCATTCGGCCATGCCTGCGGAAAAGATGCGCTCGGCCGGGCCCGAGGGCGTCTCGCCGATGCGGTCGTAGAGGTCGTCCAGCGGCTGGCCCGACCAGAAGGCGCGGTCGAAGCGGTCCGCCTCGCGCCGGGCGGCGTTGAAGGCGACGAACTTCTGGATGATGATCGCCCAGGCCCAGAACGAGGCCAGGATCAGGATCACCATGACGATCTGCACCGTCAGCGAGGCGCGCGCGAACAGCGCGATAAGCGAGAAATCGACCGGCTGCCCGGCTCCGGCGAGTTGTTCCATGAAATTCGGCCTGTCCTTTGGGCCGCTGGGATGCGGCTTCTGCTGGGCCGGAGTTAGCAGAACCGCCCAGCGGAGCAACCCCGCGGCGCGTCAATTCTGCGTCAATTGCCCGCGAGATCGGGCCTGCCGCCGCACCCCCGCCTGGCGGAGGGGCAAGGGCGGCGATTCGGCCGCGGCGCATCGGAATGCAGGGCAAGGACCGGCGCGCCGCCATTGCAGGAAGGGGTTGCGGCCCCGAATATCGGCCGCAGGCCAAGGGCGATAACCGGCCTGCATGGGTGAATCTCCCGCCAAGGCCCGGCCGATGACCGGAAACGCGATCCCCTTCATGCGCTCTTGATCGACCGTTCATGGCGGGTGCAAAAGCCGGGCGCGACCCCCATGCGAAAGGGGCGAGGGCTTGATAGGGTTGCGAAGCAATGGAACAGTTCCGGCCGGGGCGTCACGGCCGCGACCAAGGCCGGCAGAAGCGAGGAAGCTTGGGATGCAGCTGAACCAACCCCTTCAAGATGGCCCTGCATTCACGCAGGCTTATCGCGTTTACTATGCGGATACGGATGCCGGCGGCATCGTCTATCATTCCAGATACCTTGAATTTGCCGAGCGAAGCCGCTCCGAATTGCTGAGGCATGTCGGATACCCGCTCGTCAGCCCGGACGGAGAGCAGTTCGTGGCGCGAAATGCCGATATTGCCTGGCAAAGGCCGGCCTGTCTCGACGACCTGATCGTTTGCGCGACGTCGGTGATTTCCATCAGGGGCGCTGGCGTGCGCATCCGGCATGTCTTTCGCAGGGAAAGCCAGGTGCTGGCGCGGATCGAGATAGAATTGGTGCATATCAACAAGTCCATGAAACCGGCGAGAATACCGCCCGCGCTGATCGCGGCCTTCTTGCCCTATCTGGAACCCGGCGACCCGGCCTGACGCCCCCGGTCAAGGTCCGGCCGGCGGCCACCCCCTGCCGGAAACAGATAAGGGGTATTTATCTATTAATCACATCACTTCACAAAACTTGACCGGAGGGGAGCGATTCCCCTGCCCCTTTTCGCAGGTTCATTGCAAAGGAGAGGAACCATGCTGGAGGCGGTCTCGGAATACCGGGTCATCCTGGGGGTGATCGGCGCCGATTGCCACGCGGTCGGCAACAAGATCATCGCGGCGGTGCTGGGCCGAAACGGCATCGCGGTGGTGAACCTGGGCGTCATGGTCAGCCAGGACGAGTTCATCCAGGCCGCCATCGAGGAAAGGGCCGACGCCATCCTGGTCTCGTCGATCTATGGCCATGGCGAGATCGACTGCCAGGGCCCGCGCGCCCGCTGCGCGGAGCGCGGACTGGGCGAGATCCTGCTTTACGTCGGCGGCAACCTGGTGATCGGCAAGCGCGCCTTCGCCGAGGTCGAGCAGCGCTTCCTCGAGATGGGCTATGACCGGGTGTTTCCGCCGACCGTGCGGCTCGAGGACGTGGTGGACCTGCTCAAGACCGACATCCGCAGCCGCCACCCGCTGGCCTATGGCCACAACTCGGCCGCCTTCGGCATCACCAAACGCCTGTCCGCCTGACCAAGCCCATGACCGAAACTCGGGCTAGGCGCAGCCGGCATCGCTTTTGGCCGCCAACTCCTCCCTTATCGCCGCTGCGACGCAGTCGCGCACCCGCCTGACCCGCTGGAGAGCGCCGGACTGGCCATGGGTCAGCAGCCAGAGTTCGGACTCCGGGCGGAACACGCCCGGCAATGCCGGCACCAAACCGGCGCGGCGGGCGGCGAAGTCGGACAGCACCGCCCAGCCGGCGCCCTTGCGCACCGCCTCGAACTGGGCGGCAAAGGAGGCCAGCCGCAAGCACGGGCGAAGCCCCGAACAACGGCTCTCCAACCAGTTTGCCATGGCCAGATAGGCCAGATCCTCGGTCCAGCCGATGACCGGGTGCCGGTGCAGATCCTCGGGCCTCTCGGGGGCGCCGTGCCGCCGCACATGGTCCGGCGCGGCATAAAGCCCGAAGCGGATCGCACCCAGCCTTCTCAGGCGATAGTTGCCCTGGCCCTCGATCGCGCATTGCACGGCGGATCGGGCGGAATACGAGGCGGCGGCCGGGCGGCTGTTCGCGGCCCTGCAGGAGGGGCGTCTCCGGGCCGCGGAACCCCGGACCTATCGGCTGGCGCAAGCGCCCTGGCCCAGGCCGAGGTCGAGGCCCGCAGGACCACAGGATCCGTCGTCCTGATCCCGTGACGCAGGGCCGTCACCGCGGCAGACGCGCCGCCAGCCGCAGCGCATGCGAGGGATCGGTCGCCGCGGGCGGCATTACCGGGTCATAGGCGGCCCGGATCAGCGCCGCCAGCTCCGGCGAGGGCGTGACGTCGCGGGCAAAGCTCAGCATGGCCCGCACGGCGACGGTTTCGGCAAGCTGGCCCGGATGGGCCCCGGCCAGCCGTCCGCCCATGTTCACGAAACCGATGCAGGCGCGGATGGCGCCGTCGGCGTCAAAGCGGAACAGCCGATACTGGTCGGCATCGCTGCCCTGCAACCGCGCCGCCAGACCGGGCTGGCCGGTCAGCCGGTCGAGATCCGGCAGATCCCGCAATTCCTGCCAGCCGCGCAGGAAAAAGGTCATCATGTTCGCCCCCATCTCGGGGTCGGTCTCGGCGATGGGATGGCGGGCATGGGCCAGGACGGCGCGGGTGGCGTCGCGAAACACCGCCAGGCTTTCGTCGGCCAGGCCGAAGATGACCGGCGCCACCGGCCGGCCCCAGCGCGCGCAAAGATAGCGCCCGTCGCGGGTGAACAGGGCGGCTATGGTTTCGGGTGTCAGGGCATTCTGCGTCATGGCGCGACCTTAGCCCGCGCCAGGGGCGGAAGAAAGCGCCCCCGGCGCAAGGCGGGCGGGGCGGCCTGCATCGCGGTTTCGCGGCGTCAATGCAGCCCGGCAGCCTCGGCGACCAACGGGCGGCCGTTGCGCAGATGGCGCAGCGCCAGCCTGCGGCCCTGCCGGCCCGAGACGATCTCGCGCGCGGCGACCGGCGGGGCGACCGGCTCGCGCAGGGCGGGGAAAAGCGCAAACAGCTCTTCGCGGGCGCTGCGGCCGATGGCTTTCAGCGCCTGCGCGCCGGGGTAAAGCGATTCCGCCTCGGCCCCGTTGGCAAAGACGACCTCGTGCCGGTCGAAGGCGAAGTGGAAATATTCCACCGCCTCCAGATCCTGGGCGATGTCCACCCCGTCCAGCATCAGCAGCTGCTTGGCCGCGACCAGCACCTCGGCACAGCCGAACAGCCGCATCGCCACCCTGGAGCGCACCAGGATGCGATGCTGCGGCGAGACCAGCAGGTCAGCCGAGGGCACGCCCTGCCCCAGCGCCCCGGCGCGGATGCGGATCGGGCGCAGCTTGGGCGTGGCCGCCAGTTCCCGGCCCAGCCGGCGCGAGGCGATCCAGCGCAGCGGTTTCAGCCCGTTGTCCAGCGTCCGCACCAGGTCGCCGATGCGCAGGCTTTCCACCGGCCGCAGCCCCCCGGCGCATTCGATCAGCGTGCCGCGGGTGAAACAGACGATCTCGGCCTCGAAGATCTCGGCGCTGAAGCCGATGGTGGCGACGCCCGTGTCGCCCGACAAGCGGGTCACGCCCAAGATCTCGATCTTGGAGATGCGGGCATGGGCGCTCCAGGCAGCCGCCGTGTCCGTCGAGGGACGGACGAACAGATCGCCATTGCTCATCTGCATGAGGATGCCGTTCAGTTCCACCACGCTGGCACCGCCATCCTCATCATGCACGGTAACAGCAAAGCGAGCGCTGAGAAAGGTGTTGAGGGTGACGTCGCTTTGCGGGCTGCCATCCGGGTCGGTATAGGAAAACCGACTGGCAGGTTGCAGAAAACCCGACTGATAGCTGGTTCTGAAGCTTCTGTTGCTGCCTGAGCCGAAATAATCGCCGGTCAAGGCGAGGGGCGCGATTTCCTCGCGGCCCTCGGCCTCCCAGCCGATGATCGCATTGGCCTGGTCCTGGTTGATGTTGCTGGAGGGGGTGGGATCGAGCAGGGACCGGTTGCCGATCCACATGAGATTAACAGTTGTAACAGGCAATTCGCGCTCCTTTTGCGTTCGTTACCGGGTTCATCCGGTGCGCTGCGCCGGATGAAAACACTGGAGAAATCCTGCATCCGCCCCGCTTGATCGAAATCAAGCCTAAAGACAGATGCAGGCAAAATGGAGATAACGCGAAAATCGAACGCCTGACCAGATCGAAAAAGCGGCAGCAGCCAGGGGAACGCATTTTGCCCGGCCGGGCCGGCCGGCGATCATCGCCGCAAGGCGGCGTGCCGGCCGGCGGCAGGGGGGGGCAGGATCGCGCCATATTCGGTCAAGCCACACCGGGTCACGGCGAGGTCGCATAGCCCTTGGCCGCGGCCCGCGCCGCCAGCCGGTGTCGAGCCCGCAGATACGATGTAGCCCCTTGGCCTGCGGCCGCGCCTATTCCGCGGCGCGGCTGCGCGCCGCAGCCAGCATGGGCGCCAGGTAGCGGCCGGTATGGCTGGCCTCGACCTCGGCCACGGCCTCGGGCGTGCCGGTGGCGACGATGCGGCCGCCGCCGTCGCCGCCCTCGGGGCCGATGTCGATGATCCAGTCGGCGGTCTTGATGACGTCAAGGTTATGTTCGATCACCACCACCGTATTGCCCTGCTCGACCAGGGAATGCAGCACTTCCAGCAGCTTGCGCACATCCTCGAAATGCAGCCCCGTGGTCGGCTCGTCCAGGATATACAGTGTCTTGCCGGTGGCGCGGCGCGACAGTTCCTTGGACAGCTTGACCCGCTGCGCCTCGCCGCCCGACAGCGTCGTGGCCTGCTGGCCGACCTTGATGTAGCCCAGGCCCACCTCGACCAGCGCGTCCATCTTTTCGCGGATCGAGGGCACGGCCTTGAAGAATTCCTGCGCATCCTCGACCGTCATGTCCAGCACGTCGGCGATGGACTTGCCCTTGAAGGTCACTTCCAGCGTCTCGCGGTTGTAGCGCTTGCCCTTGCAGGTCTCGCAGGTGACATAGACGTCGGGCAGGAAATGCATCTCGATCTTGATGACGCCGTCGCCCTGGCAGGCCTCGCAGCGGCCGCCCTTGACGTTGAAGCTGAAGCGGCCGGGCTTGTAGCCGCGCGCCTTGGCCTCGGGCAGGCCGGCGAACCAGTCGCGGATCGGGGTGAAGGCGCCGGTATAGGTCGCCGGGTTCGACCGCGGCGTGCGCCCGATGGGGCGCTGGTCGATGTCGATCACCTTGTCCAGATGCTCGAGCCCCTTGATGGTCTCGCAGGGGGCCGGGGTCTGGCGCGCGCCGTTCAACCGCAGGCTGGCGGTCTTGAACAGGGTCTCGATGGTCAGGGTGGACTTGCCGCCGCCCGAGACGCCGGTGACGCAGACGAACTTGCCCAGGGGGAACTCGGCGGTGACGTTCTTGAGGTTGTTGCCGGTGGCGCCGACCACCTTGATCGCCTTGCCATTGCCCTTGCGGCGTTCCGACGGCACGGCGATCTCGCGCCCGCCGGACAGGTATTGCCCGGTCAGGCTGCAGGGATCGGCGGCGATCTCGGCCGGAGTTCCGCGGGCGACCACCTGGCCGCCATGCACCCCCGCGCCCGGCCCCATGTCGAAGACATAGTCGGCATGGCGGATCGCATCCTCGTCATGTTCGACCACCACCACCGAATTGCCCTGGTCGCGCAGCCCCTTGAGCGTCGAGAGCAGCCGATCGTTGTCGCGCTGGTGCAAGCCGATGCTGGGCTCGTCCAGCACGTAAAGCACCCCGGTCAGTCCCGAGCCGATCTGGCTGGCCAGGCGGATGCGCTGGCTTTCGCCGCCCGACAGCGTGCCGGCCGCGCGCGACAGCGTCAGGTAATCCAAGCCCACGTTCACCAGGAAGCCCAGCCTTTCGCGGATCTCCTTGAGGATGGCGGCGGCGATCTCGTTCTTCTGCTTCGTCAGGTGTTTGGGCGCCGCCTCGATCCAGGCCAGCGCCTCGCGGATCGACAGTTCGGTGACATTGCCGATATGGCTGCCGGCGATCCTGACCGCCAGCGCCTCGGGCTTCAGCCGATAGCCGTCGCAGGCGCCGCAGGGGCGGTTGTTCTGGTATTTCTCGAACTCCTCGCGCACCCAGGCGCTGTCGCTTTCGCGCAGCCGCCGCTCCATGTTGGGGATCACGCCCTCGAACTGGCGCGTCACCTCGTAGATGCGGCCGGCATCGTCGAAGCGGAACGGGATCTCGTCCTGCCCCGAGCCGCGCAGGAACATCTGGCGCACCGATTCCGGCAGATCCTTCCAGGGCGTCTTCTTGTCGAAGCCGTAATGCCGGGCCAGCGCGTTGACGGTCTGGGTCAGATAGGCCGATTTCGACTTGGCCCAGGGCGCGATGGCCCCCTGCGCCACCGACAGCGCCGAATCGGGCACGATCAGCCGCTCGTCGAAGAACAGCTCGACCCCCAGCCCGTCGCAGACCGGGCAGGCGCCGAAGGGCGCGTTGAAGGAAAACAGCCGCGGCTCGATCTCGGGGATGGTGAAGCCGCTGACCGGGCAAGCGAAATTCTCGGAGAAGGTGATGCGCTCGGGCTCGCCTTCGGACGGCGCGGTCTCCAGCACGGCGATGCCGTCGGCCAGGTCCAGCGCGGTGCGGAAACTGTCGGCCAGCCGCGTCTCCATGCCTTCGCGCACGACGATGCGGTCCACCACCACGTCGATATTGTGGCGAAACTTCTTGTCCAAGGTCGGCGGCTCGTCCAGCTCGTGGAACTGGCCGTTCACCTTGACGCGCTGGAAGCCCTGCTTGCGCAGTTCCAGGAATTCCTTGCGATATTCGCCCTTGCGGTCGCGGACGATGGGCGCCAGCAGATAGGCGCGCGTGCCCTCGGGCAGTTCCATCACCCGGTCCACCATGTCCTGGACCTGCTGCGCCTCGATCGGCAGGCCGGTCGCCGGGGAATAGGGCGTCCCGGCGCGGGCAAAGAGCAGCCGCAGGTAGTCGTAGATTTCCGTCACCGTGCCGACGGTCGAGCGCGGGTTCTTGCTGGTCGTCTTCTGCTCGATCGAGATCGCCGGCGACAGGCCCGAGATATGGTCCACGTCCGGCTTGCCCATCATGTCCAGGAACTGCCGGGCATAGGCCGACAGGCTTTCGACATAGCGCCGCTGCCCCTCGGCATAGATGGTGTCGAAGGCAAGGCTCGACTTGCCCGAACCCGACAGCCCGGTGATGACCACCAGCTGGTCGCGCGGAATGTCCATGTCCACGTTCTTCAGATTATGCTCGCGCGCGCCGCGAACCTCGATGAACTTCTGTTCCATCGCGCCAGTCCTGATCACGTCCTGATTCCGCCAAGCGCATGAGATAGGCATCCGCAGTGAAATGGCAACCCGAAACGGAACAACTCGGGAACATTTCCGCTTGCGATGCCCGCCGCCCTGCCCCACCATGCACCCGAGTCGCAAAACGGGAGGCAAACCATGACCCGACAGCACTACCAAGGCAGCTGCCAATGTGGCAGCATCGCCTATGAGGTGGATGCCGATCTGGACCAGACCTTCACCTGCAACTGCTCGCGCTGCCAGCGGCTGGGCTTCGTGCTGACCTTCGTGCCCAGGGCGGATTTCCGCCTGACCAGCGACGGGCCGGTGACGGAATACCTGTTCAACCGCAAGCAGATCCATCACCGCTTCTGCCCGACCTGCGGCGTCGAATCCTACGCCTTCGGCACGGGACCGGACGGGGCCGAGATGGTGGCGGTGAACGTGAACTGCCTCGCAGGGGTCAACCCGCGCGCACTGGCCAGCCAGGCGGTGGACGGCGCCAGCTACTAGCCGCCGGTATGGCTCATGAAGCGGCTGACCTGCCCGGCGACATGCCGGCGGGAATAGTCGAAGTCATGGCCCTTGGGCTTGCGGGCGATGGCCTCGCGGATGGCATCGCGCAGCGGGGCATCGTCCTGGCTGGCACGCAGCGGCGCGCGCAGGTCGGCGCGATCCTCCTGCCCCAGGCACATGAACAGCTCGCCCGTGCAGGTGATGCGGACACGATTGCAGCTTTCGCAGAAATTATGCGTCAGCGGCGTGATGAAGCCGATCTTCTGCCCGGTCTCCTCAAGGCGGACATAGCGCGCCGGCCCGCCGGTGCGCTCGGCCAGCGGCGTCAGCGTGAAGCGCTCGCCCAGGCGCGCGCGCAGGTCGGACAGCGCCCAATACTGGTCCAGCCGCTCTTCCTCGCCCATCTCGCCCATGGGCATGACCTCGATGAAGGTCAGGTCGTGGCCCTGGTCCGCGCACCAGTCGACCAGGCGAAACAACTCGTCCTCGTTGAAACCCTTCAGCGCGACGGTGTTGATCTTGACCCGCATGCCGGCCGCCTTCGCCGCCTCGATCCCCTGCAGCACCTGCGGCAATCTGCCCCAGCGGGTGATGCGGGCGAAACGGTCGGGATCGAGCGTATCCAACGAGACATTGACCCGCCGCACGCCGCAATCGGCCAGTTCGTCGGCGAATCGCGCCAGCTGGCTGCCGTTGGTGGTCAGCGTCAATTCGTCCAGCCCGCCATTCGGACCGGCGCCCAAGTGGCGCGACATGGCGCGGAAGAATTCCATGATATTGCGCCGCACCAGCGGCTCGCCGCCGGTGACGCGCAGCTTGCGCACGCCCAGGCCCACGAAGGCGGAACACAGCCGGTCCAGCTCTTCCAGCGTCAGCAGGTCGCGCTTGGGCAGGAACTGCATGTGCTCGGCCATGCAATAGGTGCAGCGGAAATCGCAACGGTCCGTCACCGACACCCGAAGGTAGGTGATCGGCCTGGCAAAGGGGTCTATCAGCGGGGCCTGGACATCCATGGCGCAAAGATAAGCACGGGCCGGCATCGGCACAAGCCGGCCGATCCGTTGATGGTCTCGTAACCATGAATGGAAGCTCGGCTGGACAGCAGGGGCCGGCCGGGTCTAGCCTCGCCCCGACCTGAAAAGGATGAAGGACAAGCGCATGCCGATGACCAAGCCGATCCTGCGCCTGCTGGGCGCGCTGGCGCTGCTGGCACTGGCCGCCTGCACCCCCGCAACGCAGACCACCCCCCGCACGCCCGGCACCACCGCCGGCAGCGACGGCGCGACGGCCGGCACCGGAACCGCGGCGGGCTCGGTGCTGACCGCGGCCGCCCGCCCCTCGCCCGCGGCGCGCACGGCGGCGCAATTCGACACCACCACCCGCGAGCAGAAGGCCGCCGCCGCCGCCCCGCCCGCCACGGGCGAGCGTCGGATCGGCACCACCATCGCCTCGCTGGGCGATCCCTCGCAGCCCGGCTTCTGGATCAAGACCCCGCTGGTGAAATCCGAAACCGACGGCCGCATCGTGAACCCGGCGAACGGCAAATCCGCCAAGGTGCGGCTGATCCCGCTGGACGGCCCGGCCAGCGGCGGCAGCCAGGTCTCGCTGCCGGCATTGCAACTGATCGGCGTCAGCCTGACCGACCTGCCCACGATCGAGGTCTATGGCAGCTGATCGCCGCCCGGCCGGTCCTGCACCGTCCCGCCGCGGTTTTCCGGCAGCCACCGCCCCGCCTCGCGCCGGGCAAAGGGCTTCAGCCGCGCGCCATGCGCGGCCAGCCAGTCGCGCACGCGGCCGGGATCGTGCTTGGACAGTTCGCGCAGCCACCAGCCGATGGCCTTTTGCACGAACCACTCCCGGTCGTCGGCCAGCCGGTCCAGCCAGGCCAGCACACGCTCGCGCCGCTCCAGGTCCTGCGGCTTGGGATTGCGGATATGCGTCCAGGGCAGCGTGCCGACCAGCGCGGCGCGGCGCACCCAGAAGCGGGGATGGTCCAGCCAGGCCTCGACCTCGTCCAGCCGCTCGGGCCGGGCCAGCAGCCGGCGCTCGCCCGCCTTCATGGCGTGATCGGCAATCGCCCAGCCGTCGAATTGCGGCACCCAGCCGGCAATCAGATCCCAGGCCGCGTCGTCGGGCCGGATCCGCGCCTGGGTCAGCAGCTTGGCCGCCGCGATGCGCGCCTCGTGCAGGTCGCTGTCCCAAAGCCGCCGCGCCAGATCGACCCGCCCCGGCACGTCCAGCCCCGCCCGCCAGCCGCGGGCAAGCGCATCGATCACCGGCACCGCCACGCCCAGATATTCGCGCGGCGCCTTGTGATAGGCCGCCATCTCGGCCGCCTTGCCGGGATCGCCCAGCGCCTTCAGCTCATCCAGCTCCCGCATTTCACCGTTTTCCAAGTACCCTGAATCCGGCCCATCACCGGGTTTGCCCAAGGAATAATCCCTGCCGCGGCGAAACAGAAGCGACGAAAAAGGGCGGCGCCAGAGAGAGACGCCGCCCAGTCGAATACGCCAAGAGGGAAAACCTGACGATGGCAAGGCAACGCCGCAGCCCGCCATCCGGTTCATCACGATTGCTCGATCCCGGCACGCGGCAGCTGCGGCTTGCGTTGGCCCGGCAAAAGCGCAAGCCTGCACCCGACCCGAACGGAAGGAGCCCGCCATGACCAGACATGCGACCGACCTGAAGATGTTGCTGAAAGACCCCTCGCTCTTGCAGACCCGCGCCTATGTCGTCGGCGAATGGATCGACGCCGATGACGGCAAGACCTTTCCGGTGGTGAACCCGGCGCGCGGCGACGTGATCGCCGAGGTGGCGGACCTGTCCCGCGCCGAGGTCGCCCGCGCCATCGCCGCCGCGGCCGAGGCGATGAAGGGCTGGGCCGCCCGCACCGCCAAGGAACGCGCCCAGATCATGCGCAAATGGTTCGACCTGATGATGGAAAACCAAGACGACCTGGGCAAGATCCTGACCGCCGAACAGGGCAAGCCCTTGCCCGAGGCCAAGGGCGAGATCGCCTATGGCGCCAGCTTCATCGAATGGTTCGGCGAAGAGGCCAAGCGCATCTACGGCGAAACCATCCCCGGCCACCAGCCTGACAAGCGCCTGACGGTGATCCGCCAGCCGATCGGCGTGGTCGGCTCGATCACGCCCTGGAACTTTCCCAATGCGATGATCACCCGCAAATGCGGCCCGGCCATCGCCGCCGGCTGCGGCTTCGTCGGCCGCCCCGCCGCCGAAACGCCGCTCTCGGCCCTGGCGCTCGCCGTGCTCGCGGAACGCGCCGGCCTGCCCAAGGGGCTGTTCAGCATCGTGACCTCGTCGCGCTCCTCCGACATCGGCAAGGAATTCTGCGAGAACCCGCTGATCCGCAAGCTGACCTTCACCGGCTCGACCGAGGTCGGCCGCATCCTGCTGCGCCAAGCCGCGGACCAGGTGCTGAAATGCTCGATGGAACTCGGCGGCAACGCGCCCTTCATCGTCTTCGACGACGCCGACCTGGATGCGGCGGTGGAAGGCGCCATGGCCTCGAAATTCCGCAACAACGGCCAGACCTGCGTCTGCGCCAATCGCATCTATGTGCAGGCCGGGGTCTATGACGAATTCGCCAGGCGGCTGGCGGTGGCGGTCGACAAGCTGCGCGTCGGCGACGGGCTAGAGGAAGGCGTCACCACCGGCCCGCTGATCAACCGGGATGCGGTCGAAAAGGTCCAGGAGCATATCCAGGACGCGGTCGAGGGTGGCGCCATCGTCGTCACCGGCGGCAAGCCGCGCGAGGGGCTGTTCTTCGACCCGACCGTCGTCACCGGCATCACCGACAGGATGAAGGTGGCAAGCGAGGAAACCTTCGGCCCGCTGGCGCCGCTGTTCCGCTTCGAGACCGAGCAAGAGGCGATCGAGCGCGCCAATGCCACCATCTTCGGCCTCGCCGCCTATTTCTATGCCCGCGACATCGGCCGCATCACCCGCGTGCAGGAGGCGCTGGAATACGGCATCGTCGGAGTGAACACCGGCATCATCTCGACCGAGGTGGCGCCCTTCGGCGGCGTCAAGCAATCCGGCCTCGGCCGCGAGGGCTCGCGCCACGGCATCGAGGATTACCTGGAGATGAAATACATCTGCCTGTCGATCTGACCGGCCAGAAAAAACCCCGGAGCCGAGCTCCGGGGTTTGCGGGATTCAGTGATCCTCGTCCTCGTCGTCATCCGCATCGGGCAGGTTGAAGAAGCTGTCCGCATCCAGGTTGTCGTCCCGCTCGGGCTTGTCGTCATCCTTGCTGAGGCTGAAATTCTCCAGCCCGGCGATCGAGCTGGGCAGGCGCGGCTCGTCCGACATGGCAAGCGAGGTCTCGGTCGAAAGCAGCTTGCGACGCTCGTCGTCGGTCATGGCGCCGCCCTCGGCCGCCTTGCGCTTGGCGGCCTTCTGCACGGCGGCGTCCAGCTCGGACTGCCGGCACAGCCCCAGCGCCACCGGGTCGATGGGCTGGATGTTCTGGATGTTCCAATGCGTCCGGTCGCGGATCGAGGCGATGGTCGGCTTGGTGGTGCCCACCAGCTTCGAGATCTGCGAATCACCCAGCTCGGGATGGAACTTGACCAGCCACAGGATCGCGGCGGGCCGGTCCTGGCGCTTGGAAAGCGGCGTATAGCGCGGGCCGCGGCGCTTCTCCTCGCCCTCGGCGGCGGGGTTGTGCTTGAGCTTCAGCCGGTGCAGCGGGTTCTTCTGGCCCTTCTCGATCTCGGAGGCGTCGAGCTGGTTCGAGGCGACCGGGTCGAAGCCCTTGACGCCGACCGCCACGTCGCCGTCGGCGATGCCCTGGACCTCAAGCTCGTGCATGCCGCAGAAATCGGCGATCTGCTTGAAGCTCAGCGTCGTGTTGTCGACCAGCCAGACGGCGGTGGCCTTGGCCATCAGCGGCTTGTTCATGACCTTCTCCTTAACAATATCTTTTCCGGCCGGGGAAAACGGCTTTCGGCGGGGTGCCATTCCATTTTCGGGGGATTGACAGGCTATATAGGGCCGGAAGGGGCCAAAATAAAGCCTGAAATTCGTGGCGCGCGGCAAGGACCGGCGCTAGGTTCCCCACCATGAAACCGGCCATCCTGATCGCCTTCCTCCTGCTCGCCCCCGCGGCCCTGGCCCAGGACATCGCGGGACGGTTCGACTATTACGTCCTGTCGCTCAGCTGGTCGCCCAGCTGGTGCCGCGCCGAGCGCGATGCCGAGCAATGCGCGAGCGGACGGAAGCTTGGCTTCGTCGTCCATGGCCTGTGGCCGCAATACGAACGCGGCTGGCCAGAATATTGCCGGACCGAGGCCCGCGACCCCCCGCGCCGCGAAACCCGCGCCATGGCGGATGTGATGGGAACGGGCGGCCTGGCCTGGCATCAATGGAAGAAGCACGGGCGCTGCTCGGGCCTGCCGGCGCGGGACTACTTCGCCCTGACCCGCGAGGCCGCCGCCCGGATCGCCCTGCCCGAAACCCTGCGCCGGCTCGACCGCGACGTCACCCTGCCCGCCCAGGTGATCGAAGACGCCTTCATCGAGGCCAATCCCGGCCTGGCGCGCGACGGCATCACCGTGACCTGCCGCGCCCGCGCCCTGCAAGAGATCCGCATCTGCCTGACCCGCGACCTGCAGCCCCGCGCCTGCGCCGAGGATGCCAGGCGGGATTGCCAGGGCAGCTTCCTGATGCCGGCGCCGCGCTGACGGAACGGCTACGATGCCTCCGGCGGGGATATTTAGACACGAAAGAAAAGCACACACCCCGCCCGCCGGAGCTGAAGGTCGGGGTGTGGCTTCTTCCGTGACGGCCATCGGCGTCCCCGCCTGTTCCGTGATTCCAAACTGGCAGAAAATCCTTGCGATTCGGTTAACGGCTTCTTTCGTGCTTCAAATATCCCCGCCGGAGGCACCGGGCCGTGCCAAAACCGCCGGAGCGGTCAATCCTCGACCGAAACCCGCAACAGGATCTTGCCGATATGGCCGCTGCCCTCCATGCGGCGATGCGCCTCGGCCGCCTCGGCGAGCGGGAAGGTGCTGTCGATCAGCGGGCGCACCGCCCCGGCCTCGACCAGCGGCCAGAGCCGTTCCTGCAACGCGCCTGCGATGCGGGCCTTGGCCAGGTCGGATTGCGGGCGCAGGGTCGAACCCGTCACGGACAGCCGCCGGGCCATGATCTGGGCGAAATTGATCTCGGCCTTGGGACCGGCAAGGAAGGCGATCATGGCCAGCCGGCCGTCATCCGCAAGGCACCGGACGTTGCGGGCGATATAGTCGCCCCCGACCATGTCGAGGATCAGATCGGCGCCGCCGGCCTTGCGCAGCACGGCGACGAAATCCTGCTCGCGATAGTTGATCGCGGTGGCGCCCAGCCTCTCGCAGGCCGCGCATTTCTCGGCCGAGCCCGCCGTCGCCCAGACCCGCGCGCCCAGCGCCCTGGCGATCTGGATCGCCATGGTGCCGATGCCCGAGGAGCCGCCATGGACCAGAAAGCGCTCGCCCGGCTGCAGGGCCCCGCGCATGACCACGTTGGACCAGACGGTGAAGGCGGTTTCCGGCAATGCGGCGGCCAGGCGCAGCGACAGGCCCTGCGGAATCGGCAGGGCGTGGTCTGCCGGGCAGGTCGCGTATTGCGCATAGCCGCCGCCCGGCAGCAGGGCGCAGACCCGGTCGCCCGGCCTCCAGCGCGTGACGCCTGGGCCGACGGCCGCCACCTCGCCGGCGCATTCCAGGCCCGGCAGGTCCGAGGCCCCCGGCGGCGGCGCATAGGAGCCGGCGCGTTGCAGCACGTCGGGACGGTTCACCCCCGCCCAGGCGACGCGGATCAGGATCTGGCCATGCCCGGCCACCGGAACCGGCCGCGTCACCGGCCGCAGCACCTCGGCCCCGCCGGGGGATGAAATCTCGATCGCCTGCATCACATCGGGAATCACCCGTCGCCTCCTTCCGTCCGGGCGCGCGGATTTGCGCGCAACGCTCCGGGCAGATTGCGATTTTCCGGCCGCCTGATCCAGCCCGTCGCAAGCCCGGCCAGGGTCGAGACGCCGGGCAGCCCGCCGACCCGTTCCTTGAGGCTTTCGAAGCGCATCACGCCCTCGATGCGGCGGTCCAGGAAGCGGCGCGTCTCCTCGGCCTCGGGCGAATCGTCGCCCAGCCAGTAAAGCACCGTCGCGCCATAGACCGCCGACAGCGTCGCGCGCTTGGAATACCAGTTCACGTCCTCGGAGCGGTCGCCAAGCCCGTCCCAGATCGCATCGGCCGTCTCCCAGACCAGCCGCGCGCCGAGCGCCGCGTGCTGCGGCAGGGCCAGGATCGCCGCCCCCGCCCGCGCAAGCTCGCGGTTGCTCAGCGACAGCCGCTGCATCACCGCCGCCGAGACGCGGTCGCGAAACCGTCCCTCGGGCGGATGCGCGGCCATCCAGTCGCGCAGCGCCTGGTCGCCCCGGCGGTGATAGGCGGCGGCAAGATCCGCGCCGCCGCGCGGCAGATGCACCCGCGCCAGCGCCGGGTTCATGCCGATGTCGCGCGCGCCCTCGGCGATGGCCTTTTCCCCCATGCCCTCGAAGACGACATGGGACAGGGCGGCCTCGATCAGCCGCTCGCGGTCATCCGTCATGGCACTCTCCTTTTTTCTTCCTGCAGCGCGGGTCCAGAAAATCTGGACAAAGCCGATTCGGCTTGCTAGAAGGCCGCGTCCTGCAAATCAGCTCAACTTTAACCTAGGAAGGTGGTGACAACCACATGCAGGTAAGTGTTCGCGACAACAACGTCGAACAGGCGCTTCGTGCTCTGAAGAAAAAACTTCAGCGCGAGGGGGTGTTCCGTGAAATGAAGCTCAAGCAGCATTTCGAGAAACCCTCGGTCAAGAAGGCCCGTGAAAAGGCCGAGGCCGTCCGCCGCGCCCGCAAGCTGGCGCGCAAGAAAGCGCAACGCGAAGGCGCGCTGTAAGACGAGCGACACGTTCGTTTCAGGAAAACCCCCGTGCCACGCACGGGGGTTTTTCATTCACGCCGGCACATTCACACCGGCAGCGCCGTGGTGAAGGCCACCGTGCGCAGCGAGAACGAGGAATGCATCTGCTGCACCCCCGGCAGCTTGGCCAGCCGCTGGCGGTGGATGCGGGCGAAATCGTCGGTGTCCTGGGCCACCACCTTCAGCAGGTAATCCGCCGAGCCGGCCATCAGGTGGCATTCCAGCACGTCGGGGATGGTGCGCACGGCGCGCTCGAAAGCCTCCAGCAACTCGTCGGCCTGGCCGGACAGCGTGATCTCGACGAAGACCGTGGTCGGGCGTTCGAGCTTGCGCGCGTCGAGCAGCGCGACATAGCCGCGGATCACCCCCGCCTCTTCCAGCCGCTGCACGCGGCGATGGCAAGCGCTGGGGGACAGCCCGACCTCGCCTGCCAGGTCGGCATTGGTCATGCGCCCGTCGCGTTGCAGGACGGAAAGAATGCGGCGATCCGTTGCGTCAAGCTCGATCATCGGGGCGATCCCTGTCTCGCGGCTGCCGGCCGGCGCCGGTTTCTTCGACCATAGCGCCGCCAGAGCCGGGATATAAGCGAAAATCGCCGCCATGGACGACAAGGCGCGACCCCAAAGGGGGGCCGCGCCATTGCCTTCCTGGGTCGCTTTCGCCTCAGGCGCGGCGGGCGCGCAGCTCGTCGCGGATCTCCATCAGCAGTTCCTCTTGCGTCGGGCCGGCGGGGGCGGCCTCTTCGGCCTCCTTCTTGCGGGTGGCGGCGCTTTGCACCCGGTTCACCGCCTTGACCAGCAGGAACACCGCCCAGGCGATGATCAGGAAATTGATGATCGCCGAGAGGAAGGCGCCATAGGCAAAGACCGAGGCGCCCGAATCGCGCGCCACCTGCAGGCTGGTGCCCGGCGGAACCTCGCCCTTCAGCACCAGGTAATGCCCGCTGAAATCCGTGCCGCCGGTCAACAGCCCGATGATCGGGTTGATCAGGTCGGCGACCAGCGAATTCACGATCGCCGTGAAGGCTGCGCCGATGATGATGCCGACGGCAAGGTCGATGACATTGCCGCGGGCGATGAATTCCTTGAACTCCTTGAACATGGGCTTACCTTTCCCAGCCTGTTGCGCGCGTTCCGGCAAAGGCTGCCACATCACGCTAACCCCTTGCAACATGAGACAGGACTCGACAGGAAACGACATGACGGCACTTTCCGAATTTCCGATCACCCGCCGCTGGCCGCCCCGGCGTCCCGACGTGATCCAGCTTTACACGCTGAACACCCCGAACGGCATCAAGACCTCGGTCATGCTGGAGGAATGCGGGCTGGACTATGACGCCCACCGCATCAGCATCGGCGACCCCGAGGACCAGTTCACCCCGGAATTCCTGTCGCTGAACCCCAACAACAAGATCCCGGCGATGATCGACCCGAACGGGCCGGACGGCCAGCCCATCGGGTTGTTCGAGACCGGCGCCATGCTGATCTATCTGGGCGACAAGACCGGGAAATTCCTGCCCGCCTCGGGGGCTGCGCGCTATCACACGATCCAGTGGCTGATGTGGCAGATGGGCGGGGTCGGGCCGATGTTCGGCCAGGTCGGCTATTTCCACCGCTACAAGGGCAGCGAGATCGAGGATCCCCGCCCGCGCACCCGCTATTACAACGAGGCGCGGCGGTTGCTGGGCGTGCTGGACAAGCAGCTTCAGGGGCGGGACTGGATCACCGGCGAATATTCCATCGCCGACATGGCCACCGGCCCCTGGCTGCGCACGGTGCGCGTGAACTACGAGGCCGAGGCCGAAACCGGCATGGACGGGTTCGCCAATGTGCGGGCCTATCTGGACCGCTTCCTTGCCCGCCCCGCCGTGCAGCGCGGCATCGAGGTCGGCGCCGCCTGACCGGCATCGCGGCAGGGCTTGCATCCGATGCGCAATTCATGGACCGTCCGGGAAACTTTCCCGGATGGTTGCATGCCTTTTATCGAGTATAACGGAAAACGTATCCTTTTCATCCACATCCCCAAGACCGGCGGCACGTCGATCGAGAACTGGATGCAGGGCGTCGCGCCGCTGCGCCTGTTCAGCCAGGGCATTCCCGCGGCGATGAAATGCACGCCGCAGCACCTGCGCATGCAGGACATCCGCGCGCTTCTGGGCGAGGGGTATTTCGACCATGCGCTGACGGTGGTGCGCAACCCCTACGACCGGGTCGCCAGCGAATACCGGATGCGGGCGCATCTGGCGAAAGAGAACTTCTTCAAGGGGTTGCCCGTCTTCTCGCTCTGGCTCGAGGACTGGCTGAACCGCCAGAAGCGCGAACCCTTCTGCCTGGACAACCACCTGCGCCCGCAATGGGAGTTCCTGGGCAGCGAGGTCGAGACCTTCCGCTTCGAGGACGGCTTGCAGGCCCCGGTCGCCCGCATGGCGGAATGGCTGGGCGTCGCCCCGCCCGAAAGCCTGACCCATGACCTGCGCCCCGACCCGCTGGAGATCGCCTGGGACCAGGTGGACCGGATCCGGGTGCGCGACCATTACGCCCGCGATTTCGAAACGCTGGGCTATTTCACCGACTGAACCGGGGCATCAGGCCGGGGCGCGGACCCCGGCCCCATGGCCCGCCCTAGCTGCGCAGCACGCCGCCGGTGGCCTTGCCGACCTTTTCGACGATCTTGGCGCTGACCGCCTCGATCTCGGCATCGGTCAGGGTCTTTTCCCGCGGCTGCAACCGCGCGGTGATGGCGATGGATTTCTTGCCGCCTTCCAGCCCGGTGAACTGGTCAAAGACCGTCACCCGCTCGATCAGCGCCTTGTCCGCGCCCGCCGCGGCATTGACCAGCGCCAGCGCCTCGACGCCGCCATCCACCACGAAGGCGAAGTCGCGCTCGACCGCCTGCAGGTCCGACAGCACCAGCGCCGGGCGCGAGGGCGTCCTGACCTTGGGCAGCGGCACGGCGGCGATGCGCAGGGTAAAGCCGACCGCCGCGCCCTTGATGCCGAAATGGCGCAGCACGCGGGGATGGATCTCGCCGAAGGTGGCCAGCGTATTCGGCCCCAGCGCAATGTTCCCCGCCCGGCCGGGATGCCACCAGCCGTCCAGCTTGCGGTTGATCTGGGCTTTCGCGGGGGCGCCGATGGCCTGCAACACCGCCTCGGCATCGGCCTTGGCGTCGTAGATGTCCACCTTGCGCCGCGAGGCATAGGGGTCGCGCGCCGCGTTCGCCCCGACCAGGATGCCCGACAGGTGCAGATCCTGCTCGCCCGGCTCGCCGCCCGAAAAGACCGGGCCGCATTCGAACAGCGCCAGGTCGGCAAAGCCGCGCGCCTGGTTGCGCGCCGCCGCCGCCAGCAGGCCCGGCAGCAGGTCGGGGCGCATATGCGTCATCTCGCTGCTGATCGGGTTCTCGATCCTGACCGCCTCGGAACCCCCGCCGAACAGCGCCGCGGCCTTATGGTCGATGAAGCTGTAGGTCACGCATTCGTTGTAGCCCAGCGAGGCCGCCATGCGCCGCGCCGCCTGTTCGCGGCGCTGCAAGGGGGTCAGCACCGGCTGCGGCACGCCCGCCTGCGGGCGCGGCAGCGGCTGGCCCTGCAGCTTGGTCAGGCTGGCGATGCGCGCCACCTCCTCGACCAGGTCGGCGCTGCCCTGCACGTCGGGTCGCCAGCTGGGCACGAAAGCCCGGTCGCCCTCCAGCCGGAAACCCAGCGCGGCCAGCGTCGCGCGCTGCTCGGCCTCGGGGATGTCCATGCCGACCAGGCTGCTGACCCGCGCCGGCTCCAGAAGGTAGCTGCGAGTCGTGTCGGGAACCGCGCCCGCCGTCACCACCTCGGAAGCCTCGCCGCCGCACAGCTCCAGGATCATCTGCGTCGCCAGTTCCAGCCCCGGCCGGGTAAAGGCCGGGTCCGCGCCACGTTCGAAGCGATAGCGGGCGTCGGAGCTGATCTTCAGCGCCCGGCCCGCCGTGGCGATGGCGATGGGATCCCAATAGGCGCTTTCCAGGAAGACGTTCACCGTTTCCTCGGAACAGCCGGTCTCCTCGCCGCCCATGATGCCGGCGATGCTTTCCGGGCCGGCCTCATCGGCGATGATCATGGTGCCGGGGGCGAAGGCATAGGTCTTGCCGTCCAGCGCCAGCAATTCCTCGCCCTCGGCCGAGGCGCGCACGGTCAGGTCGCCCCGCACCTTGTCGGCGTCAAAGACATGCAGCGGCCGGTTCAGGTCGAAGGTGAAGAAATTGGTGATGTCCACCAGCGTATTGATCGGCCGCAGCCCGATGGCGGTCAGTCGCTTTTGCAGCCAGTCCGGCGACGGCCCGTTTCTGACCCCGCGGATCAGCCGGCCGCTGAAGAACGGCGCCTTTTCCGCCATCTCGGGCGTGATCGTAACCTTGATGGGCGAGGCGAAGCTGCCCGGCACGGTCACGTCCCTGACCGGCTTCAGCCGGCCCAGCCCGCGCGCGGCAAGGTCGCGGGCGATGCCATGGACGCCCAGCGCGTCGGGGCGGTTCGGGGTGATCTTGATCTCGATCACCGGATCGACCGCCTCGGGACGGTTCGCGGCCAGCCAGTCGACGAACCTGTCGCCCACCTCGCCCGAGGGCAGTTCGATGATGCCGTCATGCTCCTCCGACAGTTCCAGCTCGCGTTCCGAGGCCATCATGCCATGGCTCTCGACGCCGCGGATCTTGCCGACGCCCAGGGTCACGTCGATGCCGGGGACGTAGTCGCCGGGCTTGGCCAGCACCACGGTAATGCCGGCGCGGGCGTTGGGGGCGCCGCAGACGATCTGCTTCTCGCCCTCGTCGGTCATGACGCGGCAGACCCGCAGCCGGTCGGCATCGGGATGCTGCTCGGCATGCAGAACCTTGGCCAGGGTAAAGGCCCCCAGCTTCGCCGCCGGATCGGCCACGCCCTCGACCTCGAGGCCAAGGTCGGTCAGCGCCTCGGTGATCTCATCGAGGCTGGCGGTGGTGTCGAGATGCTCCTTGAGCCAGGAGAGGGTGAATTTCATGAGCGCGGCTCCGTCACGTTTGCGCGTCCCTTAGCGCATGGCGCGGCGGATTGGTAGGGTGGTGCCACCCGGATGCGAAGGCCCGGCATCCGGCGGGGCTCGCCGCGAGATGGGCAAAATATCCCGCGCATCGGCCCGCCCTTGTTGCGACGCCCATCCGGCCTATATGTGAATTGCATTAACATGGACGGAGCCGATGGACACGCAAAGGGAACTGCTGATCGAACAGAGGGTCGCGAATGACGCGAAATCGCCGCTGGTGGCTTACCTGCTGGCGATCTTCCTTTGGGGTTTCGGCGCGCATCGCATGTATCTTGGCCGCTGGACCAGCGGCGTCGTCATGCTGCTGCTGTGGGGCCTGGGCTGGCTGTTGACGCCGGTGCTGATCGGCTGGCCGCTGGTCGGGCTGGTGTGCCTCTGGGCGCTGATCGACCTGTTCCTGATCCCCGGCATGATCCAGGACGACAAGGACGAGATGCGGCGGCGGTTGGGGTCGGGCTGGCGATAAAGGCTGCGGATCGAGGCGGCATGGCTTTCCGGCATGCCGACTATGCCAGCGGATCACTTCAGGAGTTCGATTTCCTTGTGAGTTATCCATGCGACGACCATCGCGGCCGCCCCGGCAAAAATCGACATGATCGAAATCACGCCGAAGAACACGATAAGTCCGTTCTTCACCGGGCCGCGCTTCTGGCCGAATAGCTGGACGGTCCCAGCCGGAACCAGGGAACCATTTGCCCAGACGCCGGCGATGTCCGCTTTCTTCACCCCTGTCACCAGGATCCCGAACACATGATGCGCCGGTATGTTCGGCACTTGAAAGAAAGACCCGTTTTTCTCCCAGGCGATCGTGACGATCGGATCCCGATAGATATTTGCGACAGGCTTGCGAAAGTTCAGGCTGACATCCTGTAAGAGATCACTCCCCGAATTTTCCAGAAGGAAATAGACGCCCCCGCCGCAATACTCCAGGTTGGAACAGTTGGCCTCACCAGGACGGTCATCGGCCTGCCAGACCAAAGCAGCCGGCGCATGATACAGTTGGCCGAGATGCTTTACGACAAGTTCCAAGCCCGCGGTGATCGGATAGCCGATGAAGGCACCCGCGATGGCAGCCACCACGTGACTGCGAAAGCTCACCGCGACAGCCCACCGCTCACGCTCGGCACATCCCCCGCCGCGAATCCGTAATGCCGCAGCCAGCGCAGATCGCTTTCAAAGAAGGCCCGCAAGTCGGGAATGCCGTATTTCAGCATGGCGATGCGGTCGATGCCCATGCCGAAGGCGAAGCCCTGCCATTCCTCGGGGTCGATGCCGCCGGCCGCCAGCACCTTGGGATGCACCATGCCCGAGCCCAGGATCTCGAGCCAGCTTTCCCCCTGGCCGATGGCCAGCTTGCCGCCTTCCCAGGAACAGCGGATGTCCACCTCGGCCGAAGGCTCGGTAAAGGGGAAATGCGAGGCGCGGAAGCGCAGCTCGACCTCGTCCACCTCGAAGAAGGCGCGGCAGAACTCCTCCAGCGTCCATTTCAGGTTCGCCATCGAGATGTCCTTGCCCAGCGCCAGCCCCTCGACCTGGTGGAACATCGGCGTATGGGTCTGGTCCATGTCCATGCGATAGACGCGGCCGGGGCAGATCACCCGGATCGGCGCGCCCGTCGCCTGCATGGCGCGGATCTGCACCGGCGAGGTATGGGTGCGCAGCACATGCGGCGGGCGCGGGTCGTCGGCAGAGCGCGCCATGAAGAAAGTGTCATGCTCCTGCCGGGCGGGATGCTCGGGCGGGATGTTCAGCGCGTCGAAGTTGAACCAGTCGCTTTCGATCTGCGGCCCCTCGGCCACGCGGAAGCCCATGTCGGCAAAGATCGCCGTGACCTCCTCGGTCACCTGGCTGATCGGGTGGATGGTGCCCTGCGGACGCGGCCGTCCGGGCAGGGTCACGTCCAGCCATTCCTGCTTCAGCCGCGCATCCAGCGCCGCATCCTCCAGCCCCTGCTTGCGGGCGCGCAGGGCGGCGTCGATCTCGTCCTTCAGGCGGTTCAGGGCGGCGCCGGTGGTCTGGCGCTCCTCGGGCGTCATCCGGCCCAGCTCCTTCATCATGCCGCTGATCTCGCCCTTCTTGCCAAGGGCGGCCAGGCGCACCTGCTCCAGCGCGTCGCTGTCGGCGGCGGTCGAGATGCGGTCGAGATAGGACTGGCGAAGGGTGGTCAGGTCGGACTGGTCGGACATGGGCAGGCTTTCCTTGCGGTTTGCCCGCGCCGATTAGCACGCGGACGCCGCAGGGAAAAGCCTCAGCGGGCGAAGGTTTCCGCCACCCGCTCGGCCGGGCGGCACAGCCGCACCCCGCCGGGGCCGCAGACGAAGGGACGCTCGACCAGCAGCGGGTTATCGACCATGGCGGCCAGGATGTCGGCGTCGCCGGCGTCCAGCAGGCCGCGGGCCTCGGCATCGGTGCCCTTGACGCGCAAGGCCTGGCGCGGCGTCACGTCGGCGGCGGCGAACAGGCCCAGAAGCTGGCCGCGGCTCCAGCCCGCGCGGGCATAGTCGACGATCTCGGGCTCATGCCCGGCGTCGCGGATCATCTGCAGGACCTTGCGCGAGGTCGAGCAGGTCGGCTTGTGATAGATGGTGATCATGGCGCGACTTTGGCCCGGCCCGCGCGGGCTTTCAAGAGCGTTCCGCGACCTGCAGCCAAAGCCCGCCATGCGGCCGCAGGGTCAGGATCATGCGCGGCTGCGGCTGGCGCTCGGTCAGCGCAAAGCGGAAGCGGGCGACCAGCGTGGCCAGGATGATCACCGCCTCCTGCATGGCGAAGCTGGCGCCGATGCAGATCCGGGGACCGGCGCCGAAGGGCAGGAAGGCATAGCGGTCGCGGGTCACGCCGGGCGCGAAGCGCTCGGGGTCGAAACGGTCGGGATCATCCCAAAGCAGGCGGTGGCGATGCAGCGCATAGATCGGCAGCATGACCGTGTCGCCCCGCCGCACCTCGCGCCCGCCCAGGACGTCGGCAGTGCGCGCGGTGCGCGACAGGAAGGCGGCGGGGGGATAAAGCCGCAGCGCCTCCTCGACCACCTGGCGGATATAGGTCAGGCGCGGCAGGTCGGCGGCGGTCGCGGCGCGACCGCCCAGCACCGCGACCGCCTCGATGGCGGCGCGGTGCTGGACCTCCGCATCGAAGGCCAGCAGGTAAAGCGCCCAGGCAAGGGCCAGCGCCGTGGTCTCGTGCCCCGCGACGATGAAGGTCAGCAGGTTGTCGCGCAGCTCGGGCGTGCTCATGCGGCGCCGGGTCTCGGGGTCCACCCCTGCCCGCAACAGGTCCAGCAGGTCCGGCACCGGATGCGGGCCGGACCGGGCGCGCAGCCGGATCGCCTGGTCGGCCAGGCGCTTCATCCGCCGCAGGTCATTGCCCGAGAACAACCGCCCCGGCCGCGGAATCCAGCCGGGCAGGCCAAGAACGTCGAATACCGAAACCCGCGCCGCGCCGGCGATATAGGCGTCGATCGCCCGATGCACCGCGTCGCGGTCGAACCCCTCGTCGCCGGAAAAGGTCACGTCCGAGATCACCTCGAAGGTCGCGGCGGCGGTCTCGGAAAAGATCTCGACCCGCCCCGACGCCGCCGCCAGCCGGCGCACGCAGGCCTCGGCGGCGGCGGTCATCACCGGGGCCAGCGCCTCGACATGGCGCTGGGAAAAGGCGGGTGCCGCGGCCAGGCGCTGCCAGCGCCAATGCGCGCCCTCGGCCACGAACAGCGAATTGCCGATGGCGGGCTCCAGGATCAGCCGGGTGACCAGCGATTTCGGATAATCCTCGACCCGGTCCTTCAGCACGCGGCGCAATGCCTCGGGGTCCATGACCATGTGCCAGCGCGCGCCCGTCCGCCCGGAAACCATGGGCTGGCGGGTGGCGATCTCGGGGATCAGCTCCAGCACGTTGCGCCGCGCGGCCAGGGCGCTGGCGATCACCCCGATCGGCTTGCGCTGCAAGGGCACGCGAACGGGATAGCGCGGGGAAGACAGATCCGGGGACATCAGCGCCGGCCTCCGCCGAAAAGGTCACGACCCCCGGCTTCTTTCGTGCCCAAATATCCTGGGGGAACGCCGGGCCGGCCCCATCGAGGGGCCGGCCCGGCGTGGGGGCAAAGCCCCCCTCGCCCCCCATGGTCCGGCCGCGAAAAAACCCGCGCCGGAAGCAGCGCGGGTTTCATCCGTTTCATCCTCTCGCCCCGACTCAGGCGGCGTCTTTCGCCTGCGCGACGACGGCCGCAAAGGCCTCGGGCTCGTGGACGGCCAAGTCGGCCAGGACCTTGCGGTCCACCTCGATGCCCGCTTTCGCCAGCGCGGCGATGAAGCGCGAATAGGTCATCTCGGCATCGACGGCGCGGACGGCGGCGTTGATGCGCTGGATCCACAGCGCGCGGAAGTTGCGCTTGCGGGTCTTGCGGTCGCGGGTCGCATACTGGTTGGCCTTGTCCACGGCCTGGGTCGCAGTGCGAAAATTCCGCGAACGGTTGCCGTAATAGCCTTTCGCCGCGTCCAGAACCTTTTTGTGGCGGGCGTGGGTGATCTTACCCGATTTGACTCGTGCCATGTCCGGTTCTCCTTAGCGGTTGTAGGGCATGTATTTCTTGACGATCTTCGCGTCCGCATCGGACAGGATCATGGTCCCGGTCACATCGCGGATGAATTTCGTCGAGCGCTTGATCATGCCGTGGCGCTTGCCGGCCGGGCCGGCCTTGACCTTGCCCGAGGCCGTCATCGAGAACCGCTTCTTGGCGGCCGCTTTCGTCTTCATCTTCGGCATTTTACTCTCCTTGCGGTCAGAGTGAACACGCGACTCGGCAATGCCATCGGCCGGCCGCGTGGGTGGAAGCGTGCGCTATAAGCGGGCACGCGCGGATTGGCAAGGGCTATTGGCCCTCGGCCTGCGCCTCGCCCTCGCCTGCATCCGGGGCGGCGGCATCGGCGGCGGGGGCTTCAGCAGCAGGCTCTTCGGCAGCAGGCTCTTCGGCGGCGGGTTCTTCCGCCGCAGGGGCCGCGGCCTCGGGCGCATCCGCTTCGGGCGCTTCGACCGCAGGGGTCTCGGCAGCGGGGGTCTCAACCGCCGGGGTCGCAGGCGCATCGGCGGCCGGGGTTTCCGCCGGCGCCTCCTCGGCCGGCGCCTCGGGCGCGGGGGCGGTCACCGGATCGGTGCCCGTCGTCACCTGCCCGTTCACCAGCCGCTGCCAGCTTTCCTGCAGGGACTGCACGCCGAAGGGCCGCTGGTCCAGCCACCCCCCGGCCAGAAGCATCGCAAGGCCCAGCACCAGCAGGATGGCGGCACCGCGTGGGGCCTGCGTGCGGGCCACCGACACGATGGCCATGAGGACCGAAAGAACGCAAAGCGCCACGCCGGCCAGCAGCAGGATGTCGATCATCGGATTACCTTTCCGTTGCGGATCTCTTTGAACCCGCGCCTTATTCTGGATCGGTACGATAGATCAAGCGCTCGTCGCATGGCGCGATGCGCAGGATGTTGGTGGTGCCGGGCACGTTGAAGGGCACGCCGGCCATGACGACGATCTGGTTCGTCTCGTCGGCAAAGCCGAAATCCCGCGCCGCCTTGGCCGCATTGACCACCGCCTGCTTGAAGCGTTCGAGCGAGGGGGTCTGCACGCAATGCGTGCCCCAGGTCAGGCACAGCCGGCGCAGCGTGTCCTGTTCCGAGGACATGGCGACGATCGGCACCCGCGGCCGCTCGCGCGCGGTCAGGCTGGCGGTGGTGCCCGACTGGGTGAAGGCGCAGATGCAGGAGATGTCGGTGGTCTCGGCGATCTCGCGCGCCGCGGCGACGATGGCATCGGCCACGGTCTGGCGCTTGGCGCTGCGCGAGCTTTCGATGATGTCGCGATAGGTCGGATCGCTTTCGACCGAGCGGGCGACGTTGTCCATGGTCGCAACCGCCTCGACCGGATAGGCCCCGGCGGCGCTTTCGGCCGAGAGCATCACCGCATCGGCGCCCTCGTAGATGGCGGTGGCCACGTCCGAGACCTCGGCGCGGGTCGGCATCGGGCTTTCGATCATCGATTCCAGCATCTGCGTGGCGACGATCACCGGCTTTGCCGCCGAGCGGCAGGCGCGCACCAGCCGCTTCTGGATCGGCGGCACGGAATGGACCGGCAGTTCGACCCCCAGGTCGCCCCGCGCCACCATGATCCCGTCCGAGACCTTGAGGATCTCGGAAAACGCGCGCACGGCGGCGGGCTTTTCGATCTTGGACAGGATGGCGGCGCGGCCCTTGGTCAGCTCGCGCGCCTCGATCACGTCCTCGGGGCGCTGCACGAAGCTCAGCGCCAGCCAGTCCACGCCCATCGCGCAGGCGAATTCCAGGTCGTCGCGGTCCTTGTCCGACAGCGCCGCCAGCGGCAGCACCACGTCGGGCACGTTCACGCCCTTGCGATTCGAGATCGCGCCCCCCGCCGTCACCGTGCAATCGGCGAAATCGGCGCCGCAGGCCTCGACCCGCAGGCGGATCTTGCCGTCGTTGACCAGAAGCTCGGCGCCGGGCTCCAGCGCGGCAAAGATCTCGGGATGCGGCAATTGGACGCGGCTGGCATCGCCCGGCGCGGGGTCCAGGTCGAAGCGGAAGGCCTGCCCGTCGGCCAGGTCGTGCGGGCCGTCGGCGAAGGTGCCGACGCGCAGCTTGGGCCCTTGCAGGTCGGCCAGCACGGCGATGGGGCGGCCTGATTCGGCCTCGACCCGGCGGATGATGTCATAGCGGGCGCGCTGTTCCTCATGCGTGCCGTGGCTCATGTTCAGGCGAAACACGTCCGCGCCGGCCTCGAAAAGGGCTCGGATGGTGGCGAAATCGCTGGATGCGGGGCCCAGGGTTGCCACGATCTTGACCTTGCGATGCCGTCTCATCCGTCTCTCCGTGCATGTTTGCGCTATCGTCGCCGCTGTTATGGCCTATCGGAGCGCTTGCGGCAACTGGTGCTTGGTCCGGCGATTGCCTAAACCTTGCAGCGGAAAGGCGACGGACGGATGACGGCACAGCCCTATTCAACGATCGGAGAGGACCGGCCCTCGCGCTGGCTGATCACCTGCGACCATGCGACGAACCGCGTGCCGGGCTGGATCGGCGGCGGCGAGCTGGGCATCGCGCCCGAGGACATGGCGCGCCACATCGCCTATGACGTGGGCGCGGCGGGGCTGACGCGCGCGCTGGCCGAGCGGCTGGACGCGCCGGCGATCCTGTCGGATTTCTCGCGGCTGGTGATCGACCCGAACCGGGGCGAGGACGACCCGACGCTGGTGATGCGCATCTATGACGGCACGGTGATTCCCGCCAACCGCCATATCGACGCGGCCGAGCGCGAAAGGCGGCTCGAGCGGCTCTACCGCCCCTATCACGAGGCCTATGCCCGGCTGGCGGCGATGCATCCGCGCCGGGCGATCTGCGCGATCCACAGCTTTACCCGGCAATTGCGCGGCCGGCCGCGCCGGCCCTGGGCGGTGGGGGTGCTTTATTCGCATCGCGACAAGCGGCTCGGCCCGGCGCTGGTGCGCGAATGCCGCGACCTGGGCTGGATCACCGGCGAGAACGAGCCCTATTCCGGCCATCTCGACGGCGATTCCATCGACCGCCATGCGCTGGCGCATGGCCGCCCGAACGTGCTGATCGAGGTCAGGAACGACCTGATCGCCGATGCGGCGGGCCAGCAGCTTTGGGCCGAGCGCCTGTCCGATGTGCTGGCAGGCTTCCTGGACCGGCGCGGCGTCTGAAACGGCTGGGCGCAGGCGGGGGATGACGGGCGGCCGCCTTGTCGATGGACAGGGCGATTTCAGGACAATGAAAAATGGCGGGGTTTGGTAGGCCCGGAGGGACTCGAACCCCCAACCCAGGCGTTATGAGCGCCCTGCTCTGACCATTGAGCTACAGGCCCCGAACGGCGCCACCATTGATCGAGCAGGCCCGCCGCGTCAAGGCCGGGAACGTCGCATGGCGGGAAATCCGCGGCAGGCGGGCCGGCATCGGCTCTTGATCCCGCATCCCGCCTGTGGGCTGATGGCGCAGGAAGCCGCGGCCCGGCCGCGGCAGGAAACCAGAGGCCCGATCATGTCCAGAACCGCCCTGCTGCCCTCGCTTGCCCTTGCCCTGATTGCCGCCGCGCCCGCGCTGGCGGACGATCCCGCCAGCTGCGGCACCGTCCGCTTCTCGGACCCCGGCTGGACCGACATCACCGCGACCAACGGCGTCGCCACCGCGCTGCTGCAAGGGCTGGGCTATACGCCCGACCTGCGCACGCTGTCGGTCCCCGTCGGCTACGAGGCGCTGAAGAACGGCGATACCGACCTATTCCTGGGCAACTGGATGCCGGCGCAGCAGAAGTTCCGCGACGACCTCGACGCTTCGGGCCGGACCGAGGAGCTGGTACAGAACCTGACCGGCGCCAAGTTCACCCTGGCCGTCACCGCTGCGGCCGCGGACCTGGGCGTCCAGGATTTCGCCGATCTCGACGGCCACAAGGACGCCTTCCAGGGCAAGATCTATGGCATCGAGCCGGGCGCGCCGGCGAACCAGACCATCCAGGCCATGATCGAGGCGGACAAGTTCGGCCTGGGCGACTGGGAGCTGGTCGAATCGAGCGAACAGGGCATGCTGGCCCAGGTCCAGCGCAACGATGCCGCCGGCCAGCCCTCGGTCTTCCTGGCCTGGGCGCCGCATCCGATGAACGTCGCGCTGGACATCACCTACCTGTCGGGCGGCGACGAGGAATTCGGCCCCGATTACGGCGGCGCCACCGTCCACACGCTGGCCCGCAAGGAATGGGCCGCCGCCTGCCCCAATGCCGCCAGGCTCTTCGGCCAGCTGGTCTTTACCGTGGAGATGGAGAACCTGCTGATGGGCAAGATCCTGGACGAGGGCATGGACCCGACCCAGGCCGCCAAGGGCTGGATCGCCGAGAACCCGGATGCGGTGGCGGCATGGCTTGACGGCGTGACCACGCTGGATGGAAAACCCGGCGCGGAAGCAGTCATGGCATCGGTGAAGTAATTGCAACGACCCAATATCCTGATCGTGATGGCCGACCAGTTGTCGGGGGTGCTGTTCCCCGACGGCCCGGCCGAGTTCCTGCATGTGCCGCATCTGCGCCGGCTGGCCGCGCGCTCGACCCGCTATGCCAACGCCTATACCGGCAGCCCGCTTTGCGCGCCCGGCCGCGCCAGCTTCATGTCCGGGCAATTGCCGCGCCGCACGCGGGTCTATGACAATGCGGCCGAGTTCTGCTCGGACATCCCGACCTATGCCCATCACCTGCGCCGGGCGGGCTGGCAGACCTGCCTGTCGGGCAAGATGCATTTCGTCGGCCCCGACCAGCTGCACGGGTTCGAGGAACGGCTGACCACCGACATCTATCCGGCCGATTTCGGCTGGACCCCGGATTACCGCCGCCCCGGCGAGCGCATCGACTGGTGGTATCACAACCTGGGCTCTGTCACCGGCGCCGGCGTGGCCGAGATCACCAACCAATACGAATACGACGACGAGGTGGCCTATCACGCCACCCGCAAGCTCTACGACCTGGCGCGCGGCGGCGACGCGCGGCCCTGGTGCCTAACCGTCAGCTTCACCCATCCGCACGACCCCTTCGTCGCCCGGCGGAGGTATTGGGATCTCTACGAGGGCATCCCCGAGTTGGAGCCGCCCGAGGCGATCCCATATGACCGGATGGACCCGCATTCGCAGCGGCTGATGGATGCCTGCGACTGGCGGGGCCTTGAGGTGACGCCCGATCACATCCGCCGTGCAAGGCAGGGCTATTTCGCCAATATCTCGTATATCGACGACAAGCTGGGCGAGATCCTGGACGTGCTGGAGCGCACCCGGCGGGAGGCGATCGTGGTCTTCCTGTCGGACCATGGCGAGATGCTGGGCAGCCGCGGGCTGTGGTTCAAGATGAACTTCTTCGAGGGTGCGGCGCGGGTGCCGCTGATGATCGCGGCGCCGGGCATGGCGCCGGGGCGGGTGGACACGCCGGTCTCGACCATCGACGTGCTGCCGACGCTCTGCGAACTTGCCGGCATCTCGATGGCCGAGGTCGCGCCCTGGACCGACGGGCGGTCGCTGGCGCAGGGCGCCGGGGCGCGCGGGCCGGTAGCGATGGAATACGCGGCCGAGGGCAGCATCGCGCCGCTGGTCTGCCTGCGCGACGGCGACTGGAAATACATCGCCTGCGCGGCCGATCCCGAGATGCTGTTCGACCTGGCCGCGGACCCGGACGAGCGGGTGAACCGCGCCGCCGATCCGGCGGCGGCCGGGGTGCTGGCGCGGATGCGGGACATGGCCGGGGCGCGCTGGGACCTGGCCGCCTATGACGCCGAGGTGCGCGAAAGCCAGGCCCGGCGCCGGGTGGTCTACGAGGCGCTGCGCAACGGCGCCTATTTCCCCTGGGACCACCAGCCGCTGATGAAGGCATCCGAACGCTACATGCGCAACCACATGGACCTGAACGTGCTGGAGGAGGCCAAGCGCTTTCCGCGCGGCGAATAGGCGGGCGGCGGCGCCCGGCCGCTCCGTCGCGGCCGGGGGCTGTCTGCCCCCGGACCCCCGAGGATATTTGGCCACGAAAGAAGCAGGCGGGGATTTCGGCGGCCGCGACCCTGTGCCGCAGCAAGGAACCCGCGATGCGGGCGGGGCGTTGGCCCGCCATCAGCCAAGAGGGATTTCCGCCATGTCCGACCTGCTTGTCATCGCCTTCGACGACGAGGCGACCGGCTTCGAGCTGCGCACCGAACTGGTCAAGATGCAGAAGGAATATCTGATCGAGCTCGAGGATGCCGTGGTCGTCACCCGCCCCTCGGCCGAGGATATCCAGCTGCACCAGGCCGTGAACCTGACCGCGGCGGGCGCGCTTGGCGGCGGCTTCTGGGGCACGCTGGTCGGGCTGATCTTCCTCAACCCGCTGATCGGCGCCGCGGTCGGCGCGGGCGCGGGCGCCATCGCCGGCACGCTGTCCGACATCGGCATCAACGACGATTTCATGCGCGAGCTTGGCCAATCCGTCCCGCCCGGCGGCTCGGCCGTGTTCATCCTGGTGCGCAAGATGACCGCCGACAAGGTGCTGGCGCGGCTGGAAAGCTTCCACCTGAGGGGCCGGGTGCTGCAAAGCTCGCTGCCCGAGGCCGAGGAGGATCGCCTGCGCAAGGCCTTTGCCGGCGGCAAGCTGGGCACGGCACTCGGCATGCCGCATGTGGACCGGCCGGACCCTGGGGCCACGGCGGAGGGATCGGACCCCTCGCCCTCGGCCTGACGCTTGACGCAAGGGGCATGGGCGTGACAGGACGCCCCCATGCCCCACCGCACGGACACCCTTGACGACAACCCCGAGGCGCAGGTGACGCGCCGGCGCCGCGGCCTGCGCGTCGGGCGGCCGCTGCGCCGCCTGGTGCGGTGGCTCTGGTCCTGGACCAGTTGGATCGGCGCGCGGCTGCTGGCGCTGATGTTCGTGCTGGTCTTTCTGTTTTCCTTCATCAACCCGCCGACCACCTGGACCATCATCCAGGGCCAGCGCGAATTTCCCGGCCGGGCCACGCGCGAATGGGTCGGCCTGGACCAGGTCTCGGCGCATATGGTCCGCGCCGTGGTCGCGGCCGAGGACGCCAATTTCTGCAACCACTGGGGCTTCGACATGGTCGAGATCCGCCGGGTGATCGCCTCGGGCTCGTCGCGCGGCGCCTCGACCATCACCCAGCAGACGGCGAAGAACGTCTTCCTGTGGCAGGGGCGCAGCTGGCCGCGCAAGGTGATGGAGACGACCTATACCCCGATGATCGAGGCGCTGTGGTCCAAGCGCCGCATCGTCGAGGTCTACCTGAACATCGCCGAATTCGGCCGCGGCGTCTTTGGCATCAAGGCCGCCTCGGAGTATTATTTCAAGACCACGCCCGACAAGCTGAGCCTGCGGCAGGCGGCGGCGCTGGCCTCGATCCTGCCGGCGCCGCGCACGCGCAACCCGCAGACCGGCTCGGCCCGCACCCGTTCGATCGTCAGCGGCGCCGAGACGATCCGGGCGGATGGCCGCGATTCCTGCCTGGGGCTTGGGCGCTGATCCGCGCCCTGCCGCGCATCGCGGTTGAAACTGCGCGTCCCCAAGCGTATCAACCGGAAGCCCGAGAACGAACCGGTTTTTCCACCCATGAACACGCCCTCGCCCAGTTCCACGATTCGCCTTTACCATGTCGCCCTGTCGCCCTTTTGCCGCAAGGTCCGTCTGGTGCTGGCCGAAAAGCGCATCGAGGTCGAGCTGGTCGAGGACCGTTTCTGGGAGCCGGGCTCGGAAATCATGCGCCGCAACCCGGCGGGCAAGCTGCCGGTCCTGCGCATGGACGGCCGGCTTCTGGCCGAAAGCCAGGCGATCTGCGAATACCTGGACGAGATCCAGCCGCAGCCCTCGCTGATGCCGGCCTTGCCGGCCGAGCGCTACGAGGTGCGCCGGCTTTGCGCCTGGTTCGATGACAAGTTCAACGCCGAGGTGACGCGCCCGGTGATGAACGAGCGGGTCTGGAAGAAGGTGATGCGCCTGGGCTACCCGGATTCGCGCACGGTCAAGGCCGGGCTTTCGGCAATCCGCTATCACCTGGACTACATGAAGGGCCTGCTGGAACATCGGCGCTGGCTGGCGGGCGACGTGATGACGCTGGCCGATTTCACCGCCGCCGCGCATCTGTCCTGCCTCGACTATATCTCGGACGTGGACTGGACCCATTCGGCCGAGGTGCAGGAATGGTATGCCAAGATCAAGTCGCGGCCCGCCTTCCGCAGCCTTTTGGCCGACCACCTGCCGGGCGTCCACCCGGCGCCGCATTATGCGCTGCTCGACTTCTAGGCCGACCGACCCGGCGGAGATCCGTTCGCGGCTGGAACAGCAGGCACGGGCCGAGGGTTTCTCGGCCCTTGGCATTTGCGCCCCCGACGCCAACCCGCAGCTGCCCGAGCGGCTGGCCGCCTTCCTGGAGCAGGGCCGCCACGGCCAGATGGGCTGGATGGCCGAGCGGGCGCATTGGCGCGCCTCGCCGGGAAGCCTGTGGCCCGAGGCGCGTTCGGTCATCATGCTGGCCGAGCTCTACACGCCCGAGCATGATCCGATGGAGGTCATCGGCCACAAGGACCGCGGCGCGGTCAGCGTCTATGCCCAGGGCAAGGACTACCACGACCTGGTCAAGAAACGGCTCAAGCGCCTGGGCGGCTGGCTGGTCGGGCTGACCGGCTGCGAGATCAAGGTCTTTGTCGACACCGCCCCGGTGATGGAAAAGCCGCTGGCCCAGGCGGCGGGCCTGGGCTGGCAGGGCAAGCACACCAACCTGCTGTCGCGCGAGCTGGGCAGCTGGTTCTTCCTGGGCGCGATCTTCACCACGCTGGAGCTGCCCAGGGACGCGGCGGAACGCAGCCATTGCGGCTCGTGCCGGGCCTGCCTCGACGCCTGCCCGACCGGGGCCTTTCCGGCGCCCTACCAGCTGGATGCGCGGCGCTGCATCTCTTACCTGACCATCGAGCACAAGGGGCCGGTCGACCCCGAGCTGCGGCCGAGCCTGGGCAACCGCATCTATGGCTGCGACGATTGCCTGGCCGCCTGCCCCTGGAACAAGTTCGCGCAGGAAGCGACCGAGCTGCGCTATCACGGGCCCCATGGCGCGCCGGCGCTGGCGGAACTGGCGGCGCTGGACGATGCGGGTTTCCGCGAGCGTTTCTCGGGCAGCCCGATCAAGCGCATCGGGCGCGACCGCATGGTGCGCAACGTGCTTTACGCCATCGGCAATTCGGGGCTTGCACATCTGCGCCCGCTGGCCGAATCCTTGGCCGATGACCCCGACCCCGCGGTCGCCGATGCGGCACGCTGGGCATGCGAGCGATTGCCATGATCCATACGCCCCCAAGCCCGCTGCGCGGCATCCTGCTGAAATGCCTCAGCGTGCTGGTGTTCACCATCATGGCCTCGATCGTCAAGGCCACCGCCCAAGGGGGCCTGGGCGTGCCGCCGGGCCAGCAGGTGTTCTTCCGCTCGCTTTTCGCCATCCCGGTCATCCTGGTCTGGCTGGCCTTCCGGCACGAGCTGGGCGTGGGGCTGAAGACCTTTCGCCCGATGGGGCATTTCTATCGCGGCGTGATCGGCACTGCGGCCATGGGGCTGGGCTTCTGGGCGCTGGCCCTGCTGCCTTTCCCCGAGGTCACGGCCATCGGCTATGCCGCGCCGCTGCTGACGGTGATCTTCGCCGCCATGTTCCTGGGCGAGGACGTGCGGCTGTTCCGCCTGTCCATGGTGGTGCTGGGGCTGGTCGGCGTGGTCATCGTGCTGTCGCCGCGGCTGAGCTTCGGCGCCGCCATGGGCTACAGGGAAAGCCTGGGCGCCATGGTCACGCTGTCGGGCGCCGCCTGCACGGCGCTGGCGCAGATCTTCGTGCGCAAGCTGGTGCAGGAGGAACGCACCTCGGCCATCGTGTTCTGGTTCTCGGTCACGTCGACGCTGCTGGGGCTGCTGACGCTGCCCTTCGGCTGGGTCTGGCCCGATGCCGAGACCGCCGCGCTGCTGGTCACGATCGGGCTGCTGGGCGGGCTGGGGCAGATCCTGCTGACCTCGGCCTATCGCTATGCCGATGCCTCGCTGGTCGCACCCTTCGAATATGCCTCGATGCTGCTGGCGCTGCTGATCGGCTGGTTCATCTTCGACGAGGCGCCGACGCTGGTCATGCTGGCAGGCGCGGCGCTGGTCATCACCGCCGGCATCCTGATCATCTGGCGCGAGCGGCAGCTGGGGCTGGAACGCAACCGCCAGCGCAAGGCCATGACCCCGCAGGGCTAGTCACGGCTGGGCCGGGCCAGGCTAGGGCTGGCCGGCAAAGCCGAAGGCGACGTAGTCGCGCAGATAGGCCCTTTTCGCCGCGGCGCGCAGTTCCTGGTCGTTCAGGAAATCCGGGAAGGGCTCGGCCTTGGGCGGTTCGGCCGGCGCCCCGATGCCGGCGCTGGCGGCGAGCCAGGACAGCTCGCGCGGCAGGTCCGCCTCGCGCAGCACCATGTCGGGGGCGCCGAGACGGGCGAAACCGGCCAGCACCTCGGACTGGCTGGCCCAGCCGGGATAGGTCGGCAGCGTGGTCTGGCCGTTCAGGTTGCGGCGCAGCAGGTCCAGGAAGGCCGCGAACAGCTCGGCCTTGCGGCCCTGGTCCAGCGCCGCAAGCTCGGGATCGGGCGGCAGCGGCACGCGATGGATCCGCCGCAGCAGGTCGCGCAATTCGGCATTCCTGCCCTGGGTCAGCGATTCGAACGCCTTCCAGGCCCGCAGCAACGGATGGCGCAGCACGGTGAAACTGCGATGGCCGCCATGCTGGCGCTTCCATTGCCGCAGGCTGGCCTGGGTGAAATCGCCCGCGACCTCGCCCATCGCCCGCAGCCAGTCCGAGACCCGGCCGGTCGGCCCGCCCTTGACCGGCATGAAGATCAGCCCCCTGCCCGCCTCGGCCCCCAGGAACGAGGGCACGGCGGGACCGCGGCGCGGCTCGAAATTCGGGATGCGGCGCAGCATGAACGGGTCGAGGCGCGCCAGTTCCGCCTGCATCTCGTCGAAATTCTCGACCTTCTCGGACAGTTCGCGCGGGTTTTGCGGCACCTGGTCGCTGGCCGGCTCGACCCGCTCCAGGTCGGTGCGGCCCAGCCAGTGCAAAAGGCCGGTCATCACCTCGGCGTCGCGCAGATCCTCGTAGCCCAGCCAGAAGGCGGCCTGGCCGGTCACTTGCAGCCGGTGCATGACCTTCAGCTGGAACGCCTCGATCTCGCCCACCGCCTGCCGGAACTCGGCGCCGTCGAAGCGCACGGCGGCGGGGATCGGGGTCTCGGTCTCGTTCAGCTTCCACTGGTTCGTCGCCCGCGCCAGCGCGGTCGAGACATAGCTGTCCACCGGGTTGCGGGTCAGCACGATCTTGGCGCAGGACCGATCCTCGATGATGGCGTCCAAGACGCGCGGGTCGTGGTCGTGGAAATAGCGAAACCCCGGCAGGTGGTTCGGCTTGTCGAAGATCGCGGCCAGCAGCCGGTGGGGATCGGCCTCGCGCTCGGCCATGGTGATGCCCTTCAGCTCGTCCTTGTCGGGCCAGCCCATCATGTAGGGGTTGAAGGCCTCGCCAAAGCAGGTGACGCGCTTGACGGCGTTCAGCGTCGCCTCGAGCAGGTTCGAGCCGGTGCGCATCTCGGCGAAGATGACGAAGCTGCGAAAGGGCTGGGTCATGGCGCGGGGTTTCCTTGGCTGGTCGGCGGGGCGGGATCGGCCACCGGGAAATCCCCCATCAGCCGCGGATGCAGCCCGGCATTGCGCAGCCTTTGCAGGAACCGCCCCATGCCGGCGATGTCGCACATCCGGGGCAGGTCGGCGGCGGCGCGGGCATCGCCGCCCAGCCCTTGCAGGACGCCGCCCAGCACGGCCGCGGGCCGGGCGCAGACATCGCCCAGATCCCAGACCTGCGTGCGCGCCTTGAGCCAGACCGAGTTCAGCACCTCCATCTGCGCCAGTTCGGTGCGTTGCAGGATGGCAGCGACCCGGCGGATGTCGTCGAAGGGCATGTCGGAATGCAGCAGCGGCACGGCCCAGGCGCCGGTGACGACGAAGATGCGCGCATTGGGATCGGTGGCGAGGAACCAGTTCATTTCCTGCCCGTCGCGCGGGCTGAATTGCCAGGCCTGCATCCGCTGCGAGCTGCGGATCAGGTTGGCCAGGAAGCCGCGCTGGTCCAGGTCGCGCAGCCCGGCGCTGTCGGGCAGCGCCCCCGGCCCCAGCGGCTTGCGGCCGGCGAACTCGACGCCCTGCACGGCGAAGACATGGCCATGCACATCGGCGTCGATCCGCCCAGCCAGCCAGGATTCGAAACCGGGGAACAGGTCGGTGAAGCCCTGGAACAGAGCATAGGGCGCGGCGGTCTTGCCGTTCTCGCGATCCTTCAGCGGAAAGCGGCTTTGCATGTAAAGCCCCGGCCGGCCCAGCCGCCGGCGCGCCACCGCCTGCGCGATGATGCGTTCTACCCGCTCGGGCCGGGGCTCGGCGGCCGGGGGGACCGCGGCCTCGGCCGGCGGGAAATGCCGGTAAAGCCGATCCGCGCCCCGCCAGATCTTGCGCGCGACAAAGCAGCGCGATTGCTGCAAAAGCTCCAGGTGGTCGTCGTAAAAGATATAGGGCTTGCCCTGGTCGTCGAACCTGGCCAGCGTCAGCGAGCGGCTTTCGATGCTTCTGGAATGGCGGCGGGCGAGGGTCTGGAAATAGCTTTCGTCCGGGATCCAGACCCGGCTGAAATAGCGGTCGAACTCGGCCCGGCGCGGATCGGCCAGGATCGCGCCCAGCGTGGCCCGCGTCAGGCACCACCATTGCGAGCCCAGATGCGGCACCAGGCCTCGCGGGATGCGGCGCTTGTAGCCCAGCCGGCGCTGCAGCGCGACATAGCGGTCGAAAAGCTTGTGCCGGCGCCGCCAGGAAAAGGGGAAATGCAGGGTGAAGCGTTCCTCGTTCAGCCCGCCGACGGTCCAGCCGACATCCTCGGCCGTCACGCTTTCGATAAAGTCGCGTCCGGGATGCGACGCCAGATAGGCGCAAAGATCCGCCACCGGCCGCAAGGGCAGGCAGGCGCCCGAGACGACCAGCACATGCGTCACGTCCCCGAACCGCCCGAGCAGCAGGGATGCGGCGTCCTGCGTGGCGCGCACCAGGCTGAAGGTGCCCCATTCGCAGGGATGGCGCGGGCTGAACAGCACCTGCGGCAGGTCGGCCAGCCCGGCGCGCATGGGCCGGACCGCATCCTCGGCCGTCCGGGCATCGACATGGACCGCGACCGCCGCCCCGCCCTCGGCCCAGACCCGCGCCATGCGGGCGGCGATGGGCAGTTCCTCGTGGCACAGCATGACCACGCCCAGCCGCACCGGCGCGTCGCTCATGCCCAGTTCCCCTTGGAGATCAGGCCCAGATCCTCGAGCTGGCGCCAGTCCCGCAGCGCGCAGGACTGCTCGCACCAGAAATCCGGGTCGTCGCGCAGCCCGGCGTGATAGGCCAGGTATTCCTGGCTGTCGGCGTAATGCTGGCGCCGGCTCAGCTCTTCGGCGGATTTCTCGACGAAGCTGGACAGGAACTTGGCATGCAGCAGGCAACCCGAGGCCTTTTCGCCGCCGTCCTGGTCATAAACCAGGTTCAGCGAGCGCGGCAGCAGCATATGGGTCGAGCTGACATAGGCCTGGCCCCGCTGCCAGCGCACCAGCGGGATCTTGTTCAGCGCCGGGGCGTTTTCGGGATCGTCGGCAAAGAAGGCCCGCGCCCGCGGCCCGCCCTGGATCCACAGGTTGCCGTATTCGCCGTTCTTGCGGATGACGTAATTGGCCGGGTCGAACCAGCGCGCGATCTGGAACGGATCCTGCCCGGCGCGATAGGGCTCGGCGGCCAGCGAGCCCTGGGGATACATGTCCAGCAGCATGGCCGAGAAGGCGCGGATGTTGCTGGCGTCCAGCCAGTCGGTCAGCGCCTGCAGGGGCCGGGTGTCGTGATGGGGATAGACCAGGAATTCGTCGGGATCGACCGTCAGGCACCAATGCCCCGCGCCATGGCGGTGCAAGAGCCAGTTCATCCAGTCCATGCCGAAGCGCGCCGCCTTGTAGCTGGCATGGGTCAGCCAGACCGAGACGTCCTGCTGCTCGCCCAGGTATTCGCGCCCGCCATCCTGCGAGCCGTTGTCCACCACCAGGAAGTGCCGGATGCCCAACGCCCGGTAATAGTCCAGAAACCACGGCAGGCGCGGCGCCTCGTTGCGCATGGTCATGAACAGCAGGATGTCGCCCGGCGCGATTCGGGCGGTGCGGTCCCAGACCGGATGCAACTGCCGGCGACGGCGGATCGCGCGCCCCAGCAGCCATTGACGGCGGGCGCGGAGCCTCAGTTTACGCCGGATAATCCTGAACGGGCGCGGCACGGGAACTCTTTTTACCTTTTACTGCCCGTCACATAGACGCAACCTCCGAGAGGCGCAATGTTTCGCTCAACCCTGCGTGGAAATGCGCGAAATGCCCGTCCCAGGCCGGCACCGGCCAGGCCGGCCGCCGCAGCGGCGGGGCGGCCGCCAGCCGCGCGATCTCGGCCGCCCAGTCGGCGGGGGCGTCGGGCGACAGCCAGGTCGCGTAATCGCCCAGCATCTCGCGCGCCGCCGGCAAGGGCGTGGCCAGGACCGGGATGCCGCGCCCGGCCGCCTCGGTCAGCGGCAGGCCGAAGCCCTCGGCCCGGCTGGGCATCAGCAACCCATGGCTGCGGTTCAGCAGCGCCGCCACCGCGCCGTCGTCCAGGTCGGAAAGCTCCTGCACCGGCCCGCGCGGCGGCAGGCGGTCGAGCCGGGCAAAGACCGCGCGATTCTCCCAGCCGCGGCGGCCGATGACGAACAGCTGCGGCGGCTTCGGCCCGCGCTCCAGCAACTGCCAGGCGTCCAGGAGCAGCCCGTGGTTCTTGCGCGGCTCGATGGTGCCCAGGGTGATGAAGAAGGGGCGCGACAGGTCCAGGCCGGCCGGCAGGCCGGCCGGATCGGGCGCGGCCAGCCTGGTGCCGATGGGCGCGGCGACGACCGGCGCATGGCCCGGCAGCCCCAGCCGCTCGCGCCAGCGCAGCACATCGGCGCGGGTGGCCTGCGAAACGGTCAGGATCAGTTCTGCCTGCCCCAGCGCGGCGGCGAAGCGGTCGCGGAACTTCCCGGCCTGGCCGGCACGGGTGAATTCGGGATGGTCCAGCGGGATGGTGTCGTGGATCAGCACCGCCCGCGGCAGGGGGCGCAGGTTCGCCAGCAGCGCCGGTTGCAGGTTGGCATGGCCGACGTTGACGTAGACGCCCTGCCCCAGATGCGCCTGGGCGGCGCGGCCCAGGCCCCGCCCGTCGCGACCGGCCCGTGCCAGCGCCATGCCGCGCAAAGCCGCCTCGGCCCGCGCAGCCAGGGTGCGCCGCCCGCGCAGCCGGTCCAGCAGGTCGGGCGGCGGCAGGTCGTCCAGCGCCCCGCCCAGCCAGCGCAGGATCGCCGCCCCGGCCTGGGGCGGCAGCAGCAACTGCCCGCGCCGCACCCGGCACAGCAGCAGATGCGGGCGGTCTTGCAGATGGGCCAGCCATTCCGCCTCGACCCGGTCGATGCCCGTCGCCGGGCCACCGCCGAGCCGCGAGATCAGCCGCGAGACATCCAGCAGAACCGCCGGGTCAGGCCTCATATCCGCCGTTCTGGTGCCAGCGCCAGGCGTCGCCGATCATCTGCGGCAGGGTCGAGCGCGCCGGGTTCCAGCCCAGAACCGAGACCGCCTTCTCGCTGCCCGAGACCAGCTTGACGGCATCGCCGCCACGGCGCGACCCCTCGGTCAGCGGCACCGGGCGGTTGGTGACATGCCGGGAATGGTCGATCACCTCGCGCACCGAAAAACCGTTGCCGGTGCCCAGGCAGAAGACCTCGTGCCCGCCCTCGGCCACCTTGCCGTCCAGCAGGTGTTTCAGCCCCAGCACATGCGCGTCCACCAGGTCCATCACATGAACATAGTCGCGGATGCAGGTGCCGTCCGGGGTCGGATAATCCGTGCCGTGGATGGTCAGCGCCGCGCGCTTGCCGTCGATGGCGTCCAGGATCAGCGGGATCAGATGCGTCTCGGGCTGGTGGAACTCGCCCACCTCGGCATCCGGGTCGGCGCCGGCCACGTTGAAATAGCGGAAGATCACCGATTTCAGCCCGTCCGAGGCGCCGAAATCCTTCAGCATGTCCTCGATCGCGCGCTTGGAGGCGCCATAGGCGTTCAGCGGCGTCTGCGCGGTCGTCTCGTCCAGCACGACACCGTCATGGTCGCCATAGGTGGCGCAGGTCGAACTGAAGACGAAATTCCGCACCCCCGCCGCCAGCGTCGCCTCGATCAGGCTCAGCGAGGCGCTGACATTGCCGCGCCAATACTTGCCCGGCTCGCGCATCGCCTCGCCGACCTGGCTCAGCGCGGCGAAATGCATCACCGCGACGGGCTTGTGGCGGGCAAAGACCTCGTCCAGCCGGGCCCGGTCCAGCAGGTCGCCCTGCTCGAAGGGGCCGAATTTCACCGCCTGCCGCCAGCCGGTGCAGAGATTGTCATAGGTGACGGGCTCGAAGCCCGCCGCGCGCAATGCCTTGCAGGCGTGCGAGCCGATATAGCCCGCGCCGCCGGTCACCAGAACCTTGTTCGTCATGCCCGCTTATTCCGCCGCCTTGCGCATTGCCAGGACGTCGGAAAGATAGTCGGCAAATTCATCCCTCAGATCGTCGCGCGCCAGGCCGAAAGCCACGGTCGCCTGCAGGAAGCCCGCCTTCGAGCCGCAGTCGAAGCGCTGGCCGCGGAAGCGCAGGCCGAACACGTCGCGACCCTCGGCGATCTCGTCGGCGATGGCGTCGGTCAACTGGATCTCGCCGCCCGAGCCCTGCTTGAGCTTGTTGAGGTTGCTCAGCACCGAGGGCGCCAGGATGTAGCGGCCGATCACGGCCAGGTTCGAGGGCGGGTTGTCCTTGGGCTTCTCCACCATGCCGCGGGCGCGGACGATGGCGCCCATGTCCTCGGACACGTCCAGCACGCCGTAGGCCCTGGTCTTCTCGGCCGGAACCTCCATGGTGGCGACCATGCTGCCGCCGGTTTCCTGATAGGCCTCGATCATCTGTTGCAGGCAGGGCGGCTCGCCCATGATGACGTCGTCGGTCAGGATGACGGCAAAGGGCTCGTCGCCGACCAGGCGGCGGGCGCACCAGACGGCATGGCCCAGCCCCAGCGCCTTGTGCTGGCGGACATAGGCGATGGCGCCCGATTCCATGTTGGTCGAGCGCAGGATGTCCAGCAATTCGTTCTTGCCGGATTTCTTCAGGCTCGATTCGAGCTCATGGGCGTGGTCGAAGTAATCCTCGAGCGCGCCCTTGCCGCGCGAGGTGACAAAGATGAACTCCTCGATCCCTGCCGCCCGTGCCTCGTCGATGGCATATTGGATCAGCGGGCGATCCACCAAGGTCATGATCTCCTTGGGAATGCTCTTGGTGGCGGGAAGAAAGCGGGTGCCCAGTCCAGCCACGGGGAAGATGGCCTTGGTGACTTTGCGAGTCATGAATTCGGTCTCCTGATTTCTGCACCGACGCAGGGCATTTATCCCTTTTTGCGGGCGCCTGCGCAACAAGCGCCTGGCCGGCACAGTCGTTCCTTTAAAATGTTAAAGCGATTCAATTTTTGCGTTTTGCGGCGATTTTCCGCTGATCTCGCTCCGCCGTCCAGGCAAATTTCCTCGCTCGCGCAGAATGCGCGCATTCTTGCTCAGAAATATGACAGGCGGGTCTCTGGGCAGCGAGGCGCCCCAAACACCGCCCCATTGTTCCCACCAGCCGCCCGCGGCGCGGGTCCGCCGATGCGGCAGGAAACTGGGGGTCAGCAGCAGCAGTTCGGTGGGCCGCCCCTGGGCCACGGCTTGCGCCGCGCGGGCGCGCAAGGTGCGCGCCTGCCAGTGCCAGCCGGCCAGAAACAGCGGCTCGCCGCCCGACGCCCGGCGCGGCAGCGGCTGGAACGGCGGCGGCGGGGGCCGG